>CALFBL010000025.1 GCA_937951695.1 uncultured Granulosicoccaceae bacterium
GTCCAATTGGGGGCTGCATCTGGGCCAGTCCAGTTCAAGTCTGGTCAATGCATCCACTTGGGGGTTGCTACTGACGGGTCAAATTCTCGATGAAGAAAGCACCTCGGGGGATTCGTCAAACCCGATTACAGCGCTTCGCCAATTGATCCGGCGTTTGGGCGAACCGGTGGTCCGCACGGCGGTGAGCCAGGCGATGAAGATGCTCGGTAAGCAATTTGTGCTGGGGCAAAACATCGATGAAGCGCTGGACGAGGCACGCAAGCTGGAGTCTTCGGGTTACACCTATTCCTACGATATGTTAGGCGAGGCGGCGCGTACCTATGACGATGCTGATCGTTATTTTGAGGCCTACGCCAACGCGATAACGCGGATAGCAACGGTTGCCGGTGACGATGTGGCGAGTAAGCCGGGTATCTCGATAAAACTTTCAGCGCTGCATCCCCGATATGAATACGCCCAACATCACGCAGTGATGAGCGAGCTGCTGCCGCGCGTTCAGTTACTGGTGAATATGGCGGCCGAGGCAAACATCGGGCTAAACATTGATGCCGAAGAAGCGGATCGGCTTGACCTATCGCTGGATGTTATCGCAGCATTGTTGAAGAATCTAAGCGTGCCGAATTGGGCGGGTTTCGGGGTGGTAGTACAAGCCTACAGCCGGCGCGCTCTGCCCGTGCTAGATTGGCTGATTGATCAATGCCGTGCGCATCGTCGGCAGATGATGGTTCGCTTGGTAAAGGGGGCGTATTGGGACGCTGAAATCAAACAGGCTCAAGAGCTGGGCTTGGCAAATTTTCCGGTGTACACCCGAAAAGCGCACACCGATGTGAGTTATCTCGTTTGCGCGCAACGGTTACTGGATAATCGGGATGTGATCTATCCGCAGTTCGCCACTCATAATGCGCATACCGTTACAGCGATTAAATACCTGGCTGGGGCGGACAAAGAGAGTTACGAGTTTCAGCGCTTACACGGCATGGGTGAAGCCTTGCACGCCCACGTGCTAAAAAAACACGGTACCCGGTGTCGTATCTACGCCCCGGTGGGTGCGCACGTTGACTTACTAGCGTATCTGGTGCGGCGCTTGTTGGAGAACGGTGCCAACAGCTCGTTTGTCAATCAGATCGTCAACACCGATCTGGCGGCCACTGATGTGGCGCGATGCCCAATTGACGAGACAGAATCGTTTAAAGACACAGAGCACCCAGCCATCAGGAAGCCGCTGGAATTGTTCGCCCCCGATCGACGGAATTCAAAAGGCTACCGAATCAACGATCCTGCCTCGATTCAACCGTTACTCGATAGCCGTGAAACCTTTAAGAACCACGCATGGTCTGCCGCACCAGTGTTGGATTCGGACGGTTCCAGGGGCGAGGCTCTGAGCATCATCAATCCTGCCAATCCCGAGGATATCGTTGGGACCGTGGTCGAAGCGAGTTCGCTCGATGTCGATCAAGCTTTGACCAATGCAGAAGCTGCGATGTCCCATTGGGCTGACACCAGCGCTGAACATCGAAGAGCGTGTCTTGAAAAAGCTGCGGACTTGTACGAAAGTCACATGGGTGAGTTGTGTGCGTTAGTGGGGCGTGAAGCGGGTAAGCATCTTCTCGATGGCATCTCCGAAGTACGCGAGGCGGTGGATTTTTTGCGCTATTACGCTGTGCAGTGTGTGCGCCACCCAGCCGCTCGCAAACCGCGCGGCATCATTGCCTGCATCAGTCCTTGGAATTTCCCGCTGGCGATCTTTACCGGTCAGCTCTCCGCCGCGCTTGCCGCCGGCAACGTCGTCATAGCCAAGCCTGCACAGCAAACACCCTTGATTGCAGCGCGCGCCGTGGAGTTCCTTCATCAGGCAGGCATACCGCTTGGGGCATTGCAGCTATTACCCGGTGATGGTGCCAACCTGGGTAATCGGCTGGTTGGCGATGCGCGTCTAAATGGCGTGTGTTTTACCGGATCCACCGGTGTTGCCAAACACATTGAAGCGACTCTGGCCAATCGTGGTGTCAATTCAGCGGGAGGATCTGTGGATCCTGCCCCCATGCTAATCGCTGAAACTGGAGGCTTGAACGCAATGATCGCCGACACCACAGCTCTCACCGAGCAAGTGGTTCGGGACGTTATCATGTCGGCGTTTCAAAGTGCTGGTCAGCGCTGTTCAGCGTTGCGGATTTTATACATTCAGGAAGAGGCAGAGGAGCGACTGGTCAGTATGTTGTCTGGTGCGCTGGACACGCTCACCATTGGAAATCCGTGGGCTCTAAGCTCGGATATCGGTCCTGTTATTGATGCGCAAGCTCAACAGAAAATCAACGATTACATCGATGGCTGTGATCAACGCGGACAGGTACTGAAAAAGGTCACGGTGCCAAAGGTCGGCACCTATTGCGCACCGACCCTTGTAAGGGTCTCAGGTATTGGTGAGATGCACGAGGAGATCTTTGGCCCGGTGTTGCACGTGGCGACGTTTAAGTCGTCACAACTCGATCAGGTCATTGATGATATTAACGCCAGTGGTTACGGCTTAACCTTTGGCTTGCATACTCGAATAGATGATCGAGTCCAGCATGTTGTTGATCGTATTCGTGCTGGAAATATCTACGTTAACCGAAACCAGATTGGAGCTGTGGTGGGCTCGCAACCGTTTGGGGGCGAGGGCTTGTCCGGCACTGGACCGAAAGCGGGCGGGACGCATTATCTCCCGCGATTTTATCGACCTGAGTTCAGCCATATTCGAAGGGTTACCGTTGCAAATGCAAAGGATGAGGTTCCCAATGATGACGGTGTGACGCTGTGTACATTTGGTGAGATACAAAGCGGTCTTGATGCGCTTGTAATGCCGATCCTATCCGAACCCAGTGAAAGTGTTCCCGCCCCTGGTGTGGAGGGCAACGCCATCGAGCGGGTCTGGTTGTTACCGGGTCCGACCGGTGAAAGTAACCAACTCAGCCTCCACGCCTGTGGTCGAGTGCTAGTTGTGGCGGACAATGTGAGTGATTGCCAAAGTTTGTGTCAGTCAGCACAGCTTGCAGGTTGTGCAGTTCTGGCGATATGTTCTGAGCCGGTGGAGGTAGACGCTAATGGCGCGGTAGGGGCCAACGTTTCCGCGGCTTCGTTTTCTGTGATGCATCGCCGACTTGATGTCAGTGTGCTCAAAGATTTGATGGGGGTGGACGCGATCGCGTTTGCCGGAACCGCTGAACTCGCAGCACACATTCAACAAGCGCTTGCCAGTCGCTCAGGTCGGATCACTCCGTTCATTGAACATTCAGGAGATACCGCTCGATTTTGTGGTGAACGCCATGTGTGTATCGACACGACAGCGGCTGGAGGGAATGCCTCTTTGTTGGCGTCGGCGGAGTAGTGTTGTCGCCAATTGTGCGTCAGGTGGCGTTTTAGGCAGGTATTGGGTATGGGTTTAGCTCACAGCCGTCGAGTTTTTTCGATGAGTGAGGTTCAATTAGCCTAGGTTAGACCCGGCGGGCTGCCAGCCTGTACAAACAACATGACCATACCTTTAACATTTTGACCGCCGACGAACTATTGGCAGAACTTCGAGATCGTAAGTGGTGGGCGCGGTAGCCACTTATGAACACCGATAGGCAAGCAGAGCGGTTTCGCTCAGGCATTTTTTAGCAGTTGTTTGCATTTTAAACGTAAAGTATCGGTCAGACTGCCAGTAGCGTATACATGAGCGGTAAAAGATGGTGTGCGAATGAGCGTGTGCTTTGGATCATTTAGATACTGGAAAAAGTATGAAAGTAAGTCGAGGCAACGTGTTTTTTGTGGGGGCGGAGACGACCTATTTCACTGAATACGACGTCGATACACCGGTTGTCACTAGCGTTGGTCTAGCCGCAAACGACGCAGTCTTTGAGACAGCGACCGAGCCGGGGTGTGCTACACCATATCAGCCGTTGAAGGCTTCGGTGGTCAGTATCGTCCATTATCGTGGCTCGCGCTGAGCGAATCCCGCCTTACTAAATCCCCCTCAACTTATCCGAACGGATAGCGTCTTAGTTGAAATCCGTCACTGTTATGGTGCAACACCATGGCGTGATCTTCGTGCCAATCACCGACCACCATGCGCTGACAACGTTGGCCATTGACCGTGTGTTCGTGTGTGGCGGGTCGGTGAGTGTGGCCGTGAATCAACGTACGCACGCTTGCGTTTGCGAAACGTTCTACCACGGTGTCTTGGTTGACATTCATGATGTCATCGGTTTTAGCCGCTGATTCGTCACGGCTATCGCGGCGTCTGGCTTTGACTTCTTCAATGCGTTCAGGAACACTTTTGGCAAGGAACGCGGCTTGCACAGGCGCAGATCTCACCATCGCCCGAAACCTCTGATAGTCCAGGTCATCGGTACACAGAGTATCGCCGTGCATCACCAGCACCGGCTCACCACCGAGTTCAATGTGAACTTCATCGTCGGTGTGCAGCGTGGCACCGATCGAGGCTGCAAACTCATGTCCGATTAGAAAATCCCGATTACCGTGCAGTAGGTGCACATCGGTGCCGTTCGATTGTATTGCGCTCAGCGCGTCAAACACCGGCTTCAGGGCCGGATTACCGGCGTCATCACCAAGCCAAAATTCGACGAAGTCGCCGACAATCCACACGGCGGCTGCGCCTTGAATGTCGTAAATAAATTGTATAAAGAGTCGCGTCAATTCTGGCCGACTGCCATCGAGGTGGCAGTCGGCGATCACAAACGTATCGCTTGAGTCAAACACGTTACCGGCTCTAAATCAGCTAACGGTGACGGATTCTATGATTACAGGTTCTACGGGTACATCCCCATGGTGGCCGTGATTACCGGTAGCCACTTTGGCGATAGCGTTGACCGTGTCTATGCCGTCAATGGTTTTACCAAACACGCAGTAACCCCAACCTTGCTCGGTTTCATTTTGAAAATTCAAAAAGTCGTTTTTGGATAGATTAATGAAAAACTGCGAGCTGGCCGAATGCGGATCGGGGGTGCGGGCCATGGCAACGGTGCCAAGGTCATTGGTCAGACCGTTGTTCGCTTCGTTCTTGATGGTGGGGTCGGTGGCTTTTTGATCCATCTCAGCGGTAAAGCCGCCGCCTTGAATCATGAAGCCGGGTATGACCCGATGGAATATGGTTTGATCGTAGTGACCTTTGTCGGCGTATTTCTTAAAATTGGCGCAGGTCTCGGGAGCTGCAGTGGAGTCCAATTCAAGCGTAATATCGCCGTGATTGGTTTTAATGACAACATTCATGGGGTTCGCCCGGTCTCAATAACGAAAAAAGGTGGGCGAAGTGTAGCGCTTTGATGCCAGCCGTGTCGCGACTGGCACAAACTCTTGCTCTGATGTGTACCCAGCGGTGTAACCGGTTGGTTACTGAGTGGACGTTTTGGTCGCGCCGCTTTGAGTGATGTTGGGTGCATCATTCGCGGCCTCAGCACCGACAACCACCGCAGATTCAATCACGATGGGATCTCGCGGCACATCGCGCGGGAAGGGTCCAGCCGAACCCGTAGCCACGGTTCCAATCTTGTCTACCACGTCAAAGCCGTCGATCACGCGACCGAACACCGCGTAGCCCCAACCGCGAGCGGTGGCTGCTGTGTGGTCGAGATTGGTGTTGTCAGCTGTGTTGATGAAAAACTGTGAGGTGGCCGAGTGTGGGGCATTGGTTCGAGCCATCGAAATCGTATAAGCGCGGTTTTTTAGTCCGTTGTTGGCTTCGTTGCGGATGGGAGGCTCGGTCTGTTTGCGCATCAGATCAGAGGTGAACCCGCCGCCCTGAATCATGAAACCGTCAATGACCCGATGAAACAGGGTGCCATCGTAGAAACCGCTGTTGACATAGTCGGTAAAATTCTCCACAGAACTTGGGGCTCGTTCGACGTCCAACTCAAGAATAATGTTTCCGACGTTCGTCGCAAGCATAACCTGAGGGGGATCGGCAGCCATTACAGGGCCGCAAAGGCAGAACAGTAGAATAGTGAGCGCGCGCATCACTCTCATGATAGTGGGTCCGGGGTCATAGGAAAAGGATTATCGAAGTCTAGCGGCTTTTATGCCACTTCCTCGTCGCGTTAACCAACGGGTAACCTGCTACGCTTCTATCAGCAGCGCATCACCCCCCCCATCCTGCCACACGTACCAGAAAATTCGACCCAATGTTACAAATTCACAATACCCTGACCCGACAAAAAGAGCGCTTCAAACCCCGTGTGGCGGGGCAGGTCGGGATGTACGTATGCGGCATGACGGTCTACGACTTCTGTCACATCGGCCACGCCCGCGTGCTGGTGGTCTTTGATGTGTTGTACCGCCACCTCCAGGCCTTGGGCTATGACGTCACCTATGTGCGCAACATCACCGATGTGGACGACAAAATCATCGCCCGCGCGATCGAAGCAGGCAAGACCATGGGGGAGATCACCGATACCTTTATAAAAGCGATGAACACCGATGCCGACAGCCTAGGCGTGCTCAAACCCACGCACGAGCCTCGCGCGACGGAAACCATCGAGCCCATGGTGGCGATGATCGAAACGTTGATTGGCTCCGGCCACGCCTACGCGGCCGAGAATGGCGACGTTTACTATTCGGTATCGGCGTTCGAGGGGTACGGCAAATTGTCGGGACGTAAGCTCGATGAACTGCGAGCGGGTGAGCGCGTCGCGGTCGACACCGATAAGCAAGACCCTCTGGATTTTGTCTTGTGGAAGGCCGCCAAAGCCGCTGAGCCGAGCTGGCCATCGCCTTGGGGTAATGGGCGCCCAGGCTGGCATATTGAATGTTCAGCCATGGCAGGCGAGCTGCTGGGTGATGAATTTGATATTCACGGCGGCGGTATGGATCTGCAGTTTCCGCATCATGAGAACGAAATCGCCCAAAGCGAAGCCGCATCGGGTAAATCCTTTGCCCGCTACTGGATGCACAATGGCTTTGTGCGTATCGATGATGAAAAGATGTCGAAGAGTCTGGGTAATTTTTTTACTATCCGAGATGTGTTGCAGGTTTACACCGGCGAAGAGGTGCGACTGTTTATACTGGGCAGCCACTATCGAAGCCCGCTAAACTATTCCACCGCGCAGCTCGAATCGTCGCGTTCAGCGCTGAGACGCTTGTACACCGCCATCAAGAGTTTCACTGAAAGCGGGGGAGAATTGGGTGATGAGGCAGATCTCCATGTGGAGTTTGTGGCGCGTTTTGACAGCGCCATGAACGATGATTTGAATACATCTGAAGCGGTGGCAGTCTTGCATGATGTGGCCAATTCACTGAACAAAGCTGACGCAAGTGATCGCAGCGCGGGACAGTTGGCCACAACCTTGAAACAGCTCGGGCAGCGGTTGGGGTTGCTGGTTGAAGACCCTGTCACGGTTCTACAACGTGTGGTGGGGGATGATCGTGGCTTGGATTCGGCGGCGATACAAAGCCTGATCGATGAACGTATAGAGGCACGGGCTGCGAAGGATTTTGCGCGCAGCGATGAGATTCGCGACACGCTGGTTAACGCGGGGATCGTGCTCGAAGACAATGACGGCAAAACGACGTGGCGACGCAGTTAGTTCTGCTAAGGAAACATCAAAGATGACCCAGATGCCACAACCAGACCAAGCAGGCGACGGCGAACCAAGCGACTTGCCCAAAGCGGATCTGCCCGATGCACAGTCGTTGCGCGATGCCTTGCGTCAATGGAAAAACGGCGATGATCCAGCGGTGGCTGTGGCGCAAGATCAGTCCTCGCGATCGGTAGCCACGGATACCGCATCGGCGGGTACACCGGCAAGTCCCTGGGCTGACGCCGGGTCGAAGGGTTCATCCAGCGAACCCACTCAGCCGCTAACCGACTCACCAGAGAGCAAGGCGAGGCCAGTTGCGAACGATAAGTCAAAGCCTGTTCGCTCTAAAAAGAAAGTGCCGCGTAATCAGGCACGTCGATTCGCTCGGCAGCGCGCGGTGCAGGCGATCTATCAGTGGGAACACGGTCACGTGGAGGTGGGCGATGTCTTGCAGCAGTTTGCAGAATTCCAAAATTTAAGTAACGTCGATCTTGATCACTTTCAGCGCCTGTTCCGCGGTGTTGCCGTGTCGGTGGATAAGGTGGATGCGTTGATGGAGCATGCACTGGATCGACCGGTGACCGATCTGGATCCGATCGAGCGCTCGATCTTGCGCATGGCAACGGTGGAGCTGCGCGACTGTTTACAGACTCCGGCTCGAGTCGTGATCAACGAAGCGGTGGAGCTCACCAAACGCTTTGGGGCTGATCAAGGGCATAAATACGTC
>CALFBL010000026.1 GCA_937951695.1 uncultured Granulosicoccaceae bacterium
ATTGCGGCGGAACATTTGCTGCTTAGTTTTGCTGATCTTGATACTGATATTTTGCGCGAAGTTGATATTCCCACGCTTGTTATATGCGGTGACAAAGATCAGGATAATGGCTCTGGGCCCTCGGCTGCCGCATTCGCGTCGGTAACTATCGCTTCGTCGACCATGGACGCATCCGCAGGCGCGTCTGGCGCGTCAACAGTCTCTTCGACCACCACTGCTGAATCGCTGTCGGATATCTCGCCTGAGATCGCTTGCGTTTCGGCAGTGGCGGCTTCCATCGAGTCGGTATTCACCCCGTCGTCAACCAACGGTGCGCTCGCATGCTCATGGGTGAGCTCACCGGTAGGCGCGTTTTCCGCCTCGCCTTCAGACGACCCGTTGTGCGCGGGAGCGTCCCCTGGGTTCGCTACAGCACGCCGACCACGGACTTCAACGTTTACCGTTTTCCGCCCCGACGAATCGGATTTCAACGGGCTCAGGCGTTTGCGCCGCAGCGTTATTTTCTTGCTTGAGCCTTCTGCAGACCCAGCAGCGGGCTGGCCGCGAGCATTGCGTAGATGCTGCAGCAGCGCATACTTCTCTTCGTCCGACACCACGTCAGATTCAGCGGATTTCACTACACCCGCTTCACGAAGCTGATCGAGAAGCTTCTCGACCGGTGTTCCGACCACCTGCGCGAGTTGTTTTACAGTGACTTCAGCCATACGCCTCTACTATCCCAAAAAGCCTTAAACGGCTCGACTACGCATCATGCTGCGTCAATTAAGAATCCGCTTCCTCGAACCAACTCTCGCGTGCTTTCATAATCAGCGTACCCGCGAGCTCTTCTTCCATATCGTCTACCACCATCAAATCATCGACGGACTGCTCGGCCAAGTCATCCACTGTGCAGATGCCGTGCGCCGCCATATTGATGGCTAATTCGTCGCTCATTCCTTCCATAGCGATAAGCTCTGGTGTCGGCGTATTGCCACCCAGTTTTTCTTCTGTCGCAAGCGCTTTGGTCAGCAACGCATCCTGCGCTCTGTTTCTTAATTCGCCCACGATGTCTTCGTCAAATTCGTCGATATCCAGTAGCTCTTGCTCTGGTACGTAGGCCACCTCTTCAACCGTGGTGAATCCTTCCTGCACCAGTATCAACGCAACCTCTTCGTCCACATCCAGCTGATCAACAAACACCTGCAAATGCGCGCGCGCCTCAGCGTCGCTCTTCTCTTCCGCCGCCGTCTCGTCCATGACGTTTAACTCCCACCCGGTCAATTCCGATGCAAGCCGCACATTCTGACCACCTCGACCAATCGCCAGCGACAGTTTCTCTTCTTCCACCGCGATGTCCATCGCGTGGCGGTCCTCATCGATGACAATGCCTTTGACTTCTGCAGGCGCCATGGCATTTATCACAAATTGCGCTGGATTGTCATCCCAGAGGATGATGTCAATACGCTCACCGGCCAACTCGTTTGAAACAGTTTGCACCCGCGATCCGCGCATACCGACACAAGCACCAACCGGATCCAACCGAGGGTCCAACGAGGACACAGCAATTTTCGCCCGTTGGCTTGGGTCTCGAGCAGCACCATTAATAACGATGGTGCCTTGCCCCACCTCAGGCACTTCCAACCGAAACAATTCAATCAAAAAATCAGGCGCTGTTCGGGTCACAAACAGCTGCGGGCCGCGTGGCTCGTTACGAACATCGGCCAAATAACCGCGTAAGCGATCCCCTGGACGTACCGCTTCTCGCGGGATCATGTCCTCGCGAGAAATATAGGCTTCCGCATTGTTGCCAAGGTCGAGATAGACGCCGCCGCGTTCAAGACGCTTTACGATACCCATGACCAGCTCACCGATGCGCGCCTGGTAGGCCTCTACCACACGCATGCGCTCAGCTTCACGTACCTTTTGCACGATGACCTGCTTGGCCGTCTGCGCAGCGATTCGGCCAAACTTAACTGACTCGATCTCTTCCTCGACGAAATCCCCAAGGCCTTTCTCGGGCTCATCGTGCTGAGCGGCCGAAAGAGTCATCTGGCGAAGCGGAAATTCCTGCGCTTCGTCGTCCGGAATGATCTCCCAGCGCCGGAAAGTCAGGTAGTCGCCAGTTTCCCGATCAATGGCAACCCGCACCTCGATATCGGTGCCGTGTTTCTTACGGGTAGCCGAAGCCAGAGCCGCCTCCAAAGCTTCAAAAATAACCTCTTTATCGACGGCTTTCTCATTCGAGACGCCGTCAACGACCAGCAGAATATCCTTACTCATGATGAGTAGGCTCCAGCAGTAGTGGGTTGTTTAACTAGTTGATTCATGTGCATCACTCTTTGCCTAACGACGAGCGCTAGGGGGTTCAAAACTTTGCAATCAGAGTAGCCTGTTCTACATCGTCGATCGGTATCGACCGATCGAGCCCATCAATTTCGAAAGTGGCCTCTCCGTTCTCCACCGCCACAAGCACGCCTGTAAAGTTACGTCTTCCATCGTGCGCCGTCACCGTTCGCGCCTTGACTTTTTCTCCCACCTGAGCCGCAAAGTGTGCCTCAGTAAACAAGGGTCGATCGATTCCCGGCGATGAGACCTCCAACAAATACGCAGCGAGAATCACATCCTCTACATCCAGAGCTGCACTTAGCTGCCGGCTCACGGTTGCACAATCGTCCACTTGGACCCCATTGGGCGTGTCGATATACACCCGAAGAGTCGTGCCGTTCTCGGCCTGACCGTATTCGGCGCCAATGTACTCATATCCAAGCCCAACCACCACAGGCTCGATCACCGCTTGAATTGCCTGGGCTACCCGTTGCATATGAACTGCGTTCCTACGGTATGTCTACGTTCAGGACGGCCTACCGTCTGGCCAATGAAAAAGGCTCCATTAAGGAGCCTTTGATCAAAACTTTACGCGCCAGAGGTGCCCATGCGCTGTTCAGGCCAGCTACAGGTACTTGGCGGATCATGTAAGGTGCCAGCGGCGCTATCGATCGTGTAGCTCGAGGGAGTTCGCTCGCATCCGCCCAAGAGTGTAACAAAACTGAACTGAGGCGACAAGCACGTCCAACAAAATCAACCAGACACAAATCTAATCAGCACCGCTGATTGGACGACGACGAGGACACAGAGCAACATGGCGGCCCGTTGGAAAACTGGTGGAAATCGCACATCCACGCACGACATGTTACTCGTAGACTCTTTTCTGACGCACCGATCCGCTCTATCGCGACATTGTGCAACGAACCACTCGCTGATTGATGACGGGTTATTGGCTAATTGAAACTCAACCAATCAGTGCGTTCTAAGTACTTGAGAGCACTAAAATTACTTGTACATGACCGCATATTAATGCGATGATTCGCGTCAAGGAATTGATTATGCTTTTGTTTGGTTTACAATTTTATTGGTTGGAAATTCGACTACACTTTTTGTATTACCCGATCTATAGGAACAGATTACGTTGGCGTAATTCAACGTGACCTGCAATATACGATAATTATTTGACAGGTATAGTACATACTACCGCCCCCACCACAAATTGAATTTAACTGGACAACATGATCAAGACACTCTGTGCCGGCCGTTTGGCCATGCAGGCAGCTTCCACTGGCCTGTGTTTGCTGTTGATTCCTGCGTTCACACAAGCAGTAGATGCACCCAATAATCCTCGCGGCTCAGTCATCGCTGGTGGCACAGTCAAGTGGGAATGGGATTGGGTTCCGGACGCAGCGCGTTACGACGTAATCGTTAACAACGAGTATGTAACTACCACGCCCGATCCCCACTACACCAGCCGAAACTTGTCGCAGGGGGAGAATTCTCTGCAAGTCAAGGCGATCGATGGCAACTGGAACTATTCAAACATCTCAGCCGAATTCAGAATTAACGTTGACAACAGCCACTCAAACGGTCAAACCTCAGCGAACAACAACGGCTCTGTGGCCAGCGGCTTTGCCGCACCCAGCGACCCGCGTGGTACTCAAAACGGTCTCGGTTCCGTGCTGTGGCAATGGAACGCGGTTAGCGGCGCAACGCAGTACGAAGTCACGATCGACGGCCAAGCGCAAACGCTCACCGGTTCAACCGAGCTCATCAGTAATAACCTTTGGACTGGCGATCACTCCATGACGGTACGCGCGCTGGACTCCAATTCAAATTACACCGGGCGCTCAGCCACAGCCAAAATAGAGCTACCGGCGGTGTACGACAGCAGCAATCCAGCTCGCTCCTATGCCGTTGGCAACGCTGAGCCCACCCTCGTTAACAGCACGACGCAACCCCCCAGCGTTGTCACAGACACCTCCGTATCACCCCCGCCTCCGGCACCGGTGAGCGACACCGGAATGATCGACCCGGTTTCTTGGACCAAGCCGGATATTCTCGGCGGTCAATGGGAACTCTCGTTCTCGGATGAATTCGATGGGTATTCTTTGAATAGCGCCCGCTGGAACGGTCAATTGCGATGGGACGGTGATTGGAACGGCGAGCGTTACGAATACCGGATCATCAACGGCGAAAGCCAGATGTATGTCAACCCACTCACAGCCGATCAAGCCCACCGCGACTTATTGTTGCCACGACACAACCCGTTTGAGTTCAACGGTTCGCGTCTGGCCATCAGAGCGGTCAGAAATCCGCTTCGTGAAGGCGATTTCGGAATCGATCACGGTCCTCTGCGGGACGTTGTACGCCAGCAGCAATTTCTGTCCGGCGCGATCACGACGTACGACAAATTCAATCAGAAGTATGGACGTTTTGAAGCACGCATCAAAATCCCTGGCACCGTGGGCACTTTCCCGGCCTTCTGGCTCTACCACCAAAACCGTCGGTGGGAAGGCACGCAACGAACCGAAATCGACATTATGGAGAACCTAGGTCACGCACCTCAGTACATCTACAATTCGTTCCACTACCACAACAATGTCAGCGCGAGTTACTCAGGGGATGCGAACTTCATCAAGCCATCGCCTAGCGGACAAATCTTCACCGGTACCGATTACAGCCGGAACTATCACACCTACGCGGTTGAATGGTCACCCGGCTACGTGGCTTGGTTTATTGACAATCAGAAGGTCAGCGAGATGTACAACGGCGCCGTTGATTACGAAAACTTGTACTTGCTCCTCAATCTGGCTATGGGTGGCAACTGGACAAACTTCCCCACCAACTCAGGGGGGTTGGGCCGGCCCGCTAATGAACGTTATCCTGCCTCCTACGATTTGGATAACTTCAACAACCCTGCACTGGAAATCGATTATGTTCGCGTGTACAGGCCGCGTTGATCAGTACCCACATTCCCCACCCGCTTAAACCGGGTGGGTAATACAAAAAACCTCGAATGCGAATTCAGCGCATACCGAGGTTTTTTTTACGATATAGCCCGACAAAAGGTGCACAGTAACGAATATAGGAAATACTACGACGCGCGTTTAATGATTCCGCCATTGATGCTGCCAAGCAAGCGTCTTGCTTGCACGATCTGCGAATCGATCCCGCGGAAGACGACTTCTTGTAGCAAAGCCTGTGCGTCCTGGATGAAGCCGTTCTCGATATAGGCGTTTGCCAGAACCAGTTTCAACTCCATGTTTCGTTTGACGTCCTCATCAGTCGAGTCGGTTGCATCGAACGGATTTTTATCACCTTCTGGCTCGGTTAAATCCATTAATTGTTTTGCATCAGAGGTGTCATACCCGATTTCATTTGACGCGATATCACCAAACAAATCGATGTCGACACCCGTAGTTGACATTTGATACGCAACAGCCGGGGTCTGTATTCTTCCCGCCGCGTCATCAACCGCCTTTGCGTTTTCAGCACTCGGAGCAGCTGATTCGTCGAGGCGCGTATACGATTCGTTTCGATAGGAAGACTGCACCGACGAGCACCGATACCGGATTGCCCGACGGGTTCGGTTAGCGTTCATCGGCTTGGCTGACTTAGCCGATTTCACTGGCCGTACTCGTGTGCTTCGCCGCACCTGTTGTCGCTTACGCCGAGCGGACCATCGCCGATAGACCACCGTGGCGATTGACCCGGTCATCAGGGTTAACCCGCCGCCCACCATAGCCAGCTTGATCCAACGTTGTGCAGGCACCGCCGCTGCAGGCTCAGCGTCTGCATCGGTCACATCGGTCACATCGGTCACATCGGT
>CALFBL010000027.1 GCA_937951695.1 uncultured Granulosicoccaceae bacterium
TAATTCGACAACTTTCCTGCAAACCGCTCTTGGCAGTGGGCTAATGCAGATACCCACATATGCGAAAAATCAGGCCCCGATACAAACTCCGGGCTCTCAGGTCCGTAGGGATCGAGTGAAACCTCATCGACCGGCGTGGTAATTTTGTAGGGAGCCGCGCCGCCTTGAATACCTTTAAAATGGAAGTCTGGCTTGTAATAAATTCCCCACATTTCATCGGTGATTAAGGATCCGTCGGCATCGGAGAGAAGCGGTGCATCCGTATCCACGTGGATCACCGGAGGCGCGCCACCGTCGTTGGTTTTTTGAATGTTTGGATCGACGCTTAATACACCTTCCTCTAACTGCCAAAAGCGCCACGTGTCAATGTTTTTATGAACCTCGCCTGCGAGATCTTTAACGTCTATCTGCCTCGGCAAATCCAGCATGTTCCAAAAGTCTCGTACCCACGGCCCCGCACCAATGACCACGTGCTCACACCCGATTGCACCCTTCGATGTTTCAACCGAATGAACAGCCCCAGACCCGTTCTCACTGTTAAAGCCGGTGACCTCCACGCCCGTGATGATTCGAACACCCAGCGCTTCTGCTTTGGTTGCCAATCCGTATATCGACGATGTATTGTTCGCATAGCCACCGCGCTTTTCATGCAAGACCGAGGTTATGCCCTGAGCGCGCCAGTCGCTGAACAAGCCTTGCATGTACCGGGTACTGCCAGCTTCACCCTCAATGAACGTGCTTTCATAGCCGATGGCTTTTTGTTCAGCGTAGATTTGCGCGATATCTTCGTGCATCGGTTCGCACGAAATTTGCATATAACCCACCGAGTGATAGCTAAAGGTTTGCGGATCGCTTTCCCACACGTCAACCGAATGCGCCATCAAGTTACGCATTGCTGGTTGGAAGTAATTGTTTCGAACAACACCGCAGGCGATTCCCGACGCGCCGGCGGCAATACCTGCTTTATCCAGTACGACGATGCGGCCTTCAACCGACTCGCCAGTTTCCTTTAAACGTTCGGCTAAGCGCCAAGCGGTTGACAGCCCGTGGATACCGGCTCCGATGATGACGTAGTCCGCATGAGTGGGAAATGCCATGGTGATCACTCGTTGATAAAGGGTGTGAGAAAATGTCGTTTTGTAGGATCTTGACCGAACAACATCACTGCGACGCAGGTTACGACACCAAAACCAAAAGTACAACCTATTTCAGTCCTAAAAAAACCAATTCAACCCAATTATCCCCAATTATTGGTTAATCTGAGTGCAATTGGATCTCGTAAAGACGATTTGCTCTGTTATGGAAAAACGATGACCGACCCTCGCCCCAGCCGACTGGGCTCTAGTGAAATCGCTGCAAAGCTTCGCCGTGAGATCACCCGCGGAGTACTCTCACCTCGCGAGCGGTTGATGCCCGAGAGAGAGCTTGCCGAAGCCTATTCAGTATCGCGCAGTACCGTGCGGGAGGCGCTAAACCACTTGGCCCAGGAAGGACTGGTTGAGATCAAACGCGGCAGCGGCACCTATGTGTCTGCCGCGATTGACACGCCAGGGGATCTAAGTCAGCTGGTGGTGAACACCCGGCCACTGGAAATGATTGACGCCCGATTCGCTCTGGAGCCGCATCTATGCCGGCTTGCGGTGCTGCATGCACGGGCGGCAGATCTGAACGAAATGGAAAACTTGATCGTCCGGATGGAAAAAAATATTGTGGACGCTGGCGAATTTGCTTTAGCCGATCAGGAATTTCATAACCTGTTGGCGAACTCGACTGGCAACAATCTGCTGATCTGGTTTAACACGCAAATTTCATCGGTCCGAAATCAGGAAGAATGGGCCCGAATGCGTCACCTGACATTAAATCCCACAACCATGTCGGTCTATAACAAACAGCATCGACAAATATTAAACGCGATTCGTACTCGCGAACCTGAGCGTGCGGCTTCTTTGATGAAAGAGCACCTGGAAACCGCTCGCCTGTCATTAACGCGCGCTGCAGCTACCTGAGCACCTCAGCCAAAGCCTCGGGGTGTTTAAGCGCAGCGACCCAATCCCGCGTCGATCATATCCATTAAAACGTTCGCGCCGATGTTTGCATCCAATTGATATACACCCGTTCGCTCATCGTCTGGAACGCTCGCATATGCGACCCACAGGCCTCGTTCATAACTGATGCACCATCAGCGCCGAATGCAGCATTCAGAGCAGATTCATAGGCGGGAATCGAACTCCAGTTTTTTACCGTATCGGGTTCAACTTCCAGATGAAATTGCAGCGAGTGTGCCCGCGGGCCCCAACTCATAGCTTGTACCGCACAATCAGCCGAAGTTGCCAGACACGTGGCATCGGCGGGCATGCGTTTTATCTCTGCGCTGTGCCATTGCAAGGCCGGAAACACATCAGGGATGTCGTCCAGCAGAATCGTTGTGGCCCCCACCTCCGTCAGTTGCACATCCAGTACACCAATCTCAGGCGTCTGAGACGGCCCCACCTCGCCACCGAGCGCAACCGCCAGTAATTGATGCCCCAGACACAGACCGAAATAAGGGATTCCCACACCCTCCACCGCATGACGTATGTAGGCCTTTTCAGCGACCAGCCACGGGTATTCCTCTTCTTGCCACACATCCATGGGCCCGCCTAGCACCCACAGCGCATCGAAGAGTTCGATGTTCGGCAGCTCCTCGTTTCGATTCACGTGCACCGTGTACGTCTCATGCCCATCCTCGGCCAATAGCTGTCTAAAGGAGCCGGCGTGTTCGATAGCTTCGTGCTGTAGCACCAGTATTTTCATAACATCATTCTCGAAAAAGCGTGACCTGCAGGAAACATCCTAGCACCAAGATTGAACCTGTGAACTGTCGAGTTTCATCGCTGAATTGACAACTAAGCGCTCGGCGCTACTCGCATATCTGACGGTGTGCAGTGGTAGGCGCGTTTAAAACACCGACCAAAGTGCGCCGTGTCGAAAAATCCCGTTGCCATGGCTATATCGTGTACTGACAATGCAGTTTGATTCAACAACCCACACGCTTTGTCTAGACGTAATTTTCGATAAAAAGCAATGGTGCTCAGGCCAACTTTGTCGCGGAATAAGCGGTTCAATTGCCGCTGACTTAAAGCCGCGACCCGCGCCAGCTGCTCAAGATCCAGCGGGTCTGCAATGTGGTTCTCCATTAATTCGATCACATCCAGTAAAGCTTTATTGTGAAGGTTGAATCGCTCGGCAACACCCGCGCGTTGCGGATCTTCTGACTGTTGAATTTCCGTGTGAAGAAACCAGTCACTGACCCGCCGCGCAAAGTCCGGACCGCGATGCTCGCCGATCAAGGCGTGCATCATGTCCAACGGCGCAATACCGCCCGCGCAGGTCAAACGATTACGATCACGCACGTAGCGAGATCTCTCTAACACTACTTCGGGCAACAGCGCCACTAAGCTCTCGGCGTGATCCCAGTGCACGGTCATCCGGTGTCGATTCATTAAACCGGCCAAAGCCAGTACGGCGGGAGCGCCCGACACCCCAGCAACGAGTACCCCTCGCTGCGCCACGTAGCGCAGCCAGTGAAACAAGGCGCGATCGCGATATTTAATCAGCGGCTCGCCACCAACCTGACTACCGGCTATCAGCAATACGATGTCGAACCCGGAGCGCAAACTAAAATCAGCATCCATTGCGATGGACGCACCGCCAGAGCTGCGCGACTCGGGCTCGGCACCGACAAAAATCACCTCATACAACGTAGCCTGAGCCAGGTGATTGGCCGCTCTCAAGGGTTCCACAGCCGCGGAAAACGACATCATCGAAAAACCGTCCAGCGCGACCACACCGACACGAACCATTTGCTCGGCGACGGAGTCGCGATGGCCATTTAATCCTGTCATATGGCCGTTATATACCACATCCGCTTTCCCAGAAGGGCCACCATCTGGGATCGTATTGTATTTTTTGAGAGTCCTCTCATGCGCTATTCAGCCTTTCAAATCCTGAAAGAAGGTTTAACGGGGAACAAGGGTTGGAAGCCTGCGTGGCGCGACCCTGAGCCAAAAACCGACTACGACGTGGTGATTGTCGGTGGTGGTGGGCACGGCTTGGCAACCGCCCATTACCTTGCCAAGGAGCACGGTATAACCAACGTGGCGGTGTTGGAAAAGGGCTGGTTGGGCTCGGGCAACATTGGTCGAAACACGACGATCATTCGTTCGAATTACCTGCTTCCCGGCAACGAGCCGTTCTACGAATTATCCATGAAACTGTGGGAAGGTCTGGAACAGGATTTCAATTACAACGCGATGGTCTCGCAGCGCGGCATATTAAATCTTGCGCATTCAGACGGGCAACGTGACGCCTACGTTCGGCGCGGCAATGCCATGCGTATGGCTGGCGCAGACGCCGTCCTGCTCGATACCGATGGGGTGCGCAAGTTGGCTCCGTATCTGAATTTTGACAACGCCCGCTTTCCGATCAAGGCCGGACTTTGGCAGCCACGCGGGGGCACCGTTCGACACGATGCGGTGGCGTGGGGTTACGCAAGAGGTGCAGATTCTCGCGGGGTTGACATCATTCAAAATTGCGAAGTCACGGGATTTCAAATGAACAACGGCCGGTGCGTGGGTGTGCGTACCAGTAAAGGATCGATAACAGCAAAAAAGATCGCTGTGTGTGTGGCGGGCTCGTCCTCGTGTGTGATGGAGCAAGCTGGTATGCGTTTACCGATTGAGAGTCACGTGCTGCAAGCCTTCGTATCGGAGGGTTTAAAACCAATTATTCCGGGCGTTGTCACGTTCGGCGCAGGTCACTTCTACGTCAGCCAATCCGACAAGGGCGGGTTGGTGTTTGGCGGCGATATCGACGGCTATAACAGCTACGCTCAGCGCGGCAACCTGCCTGTGGTGGAAGACGTGTGCGAAGGGGGAATGGCGCTGATGCCCATGATCGGCCGAGCCCGATTGCTGCGCATGTGGGGCGGCGTTATGGACATGTCCATGGACGGCTCGCCCTTTATCGATAAAACCGCGATCCCGGGTTTGTATTTTAACGGCGGCTGGTGCTACGGAGGGTTTAAAGCGACGCCTGCTAGCGGCTGGTGCTACGCCCACCTTCTAGCCACCGATAGCCCCCATGAAACCGCGACCGAATTTCGTCTGGACCGCTTTCTCAGCGGTCGTATGATCGATGAAAAAGGCGTTGGTGCGCAACCGAACCTGCATTAATCTAAAGGCCAGATCGATGATCATCAATCACCCATTGCTCGGCCCGAGAGACGCGGCCGAATTTGTCTACCTCGGCGATGCCTCGTTGCTGAACCGTCCATCCCGTGACATTGAAAATGCAGCTCAAGCGTTTACTGATTACTTGTATCTTCGAGATAATCCGGCAGGTGTGCATCAGGAACTGTGGTTTCACGAACAAGGCGATCGCTCGTGGTTGGTAGTAACGCGTAACACCCTCACCCACGACATAACCCGAGTGGAACTGGCACACGATATCGTTCGAGCAAGCGTCCAGCAAAATGACCCAAATCACAACAGTGAACACAAATCGGGGCTCGACCAATGAGCGATGAAACACAACCCAACCGTCTCAGCGGGGGCTTAATTGACCACGATCATACGCTTAGCTTTACCTTTAACCATCGCAGCTATACCGGTCACGCAGGCGATACGCTGGCCTCAGCATTGCTCGCTAACGGTCAGCGATTGGTGGGGCGATCGTTCAAATACCATCGACCCCGCGGTATTTTTTCAGCCGGCGTGGAAGAGCCCAATGCCCTAGTGGAGCTTCGCACCGGAGCACGCTGTGAACCCAATACGCGAGCCACAGCTGTTGAGCTCTTCGACGGTCTCGCATCGCGCAGCCAGAACCATCGTGGGCCACTCACATTTGATTTGATGGCTGCTAACGATTTTCTTTCACCGTTTCTGTCGGCGGGGTTCTACTACAAGACTTTTATGTGGCCCAAGGCGTTTTGGGAAAAGCTCTACGAGCCGATCATTCGCGCCTCCGCCGGGCTTGGATCCTTGTCTGGTGAGCCCGATTCTGATCGCTACGACAAGGGGTTTTTGCACACCGATTTACTGATCATAGGTGCAGGCCCCGCCGGTCTTTGGAGTGCGTTGAAAGCTGGCAGGAGCGGTGTTCGGGTCATCATCGTTGATGAAGATTTTTTGCCTGGCGGCAGGCTCAACGCAGAGACTCATAGCGTTGCCAACGAGGCAGGCTCAGCATGGGCGGCACGTTGTGTGGCTGAACTGCGTAACTTGTCGAACGTTCGCTTTATGACTCGCACCACCGTTTACGGCTCCTATGATCATGGCGTGTACGGCGCCTTGGAGCGACAAACCGATCACTTGGCCGATAGCGCCGGTAAACCAAGACAAGTGTTGTGGCGCATCTACACCAAACGCGCGATATTAAGTTCCGGTGCCACCGAGCGCGCCATGGCGTTCGGCATGAACGATCGACCCGGGATCATGTTAGCGGGCGCTGTTAGAACCTACGTCAACCGATTCGCGGTTGCTCCGGGTAAACAGGTCACGGTGTTTACCAACAACGACGACGGCTGGCGAACCGCATTAGATTTGACGGATAAGGGCGTTACGGTTGCAGCGGTGATCGACACCCGGTCCATCCCTGCTCCAATGAGTTGTCCAGGGGCTGCGATTGTCATGGGTGAAGCGGTGACTAGCACAAACGGCCGGTTAGGCCTTTCAAGCATCACCTTAACCAATGGCTTATCAATCGACACCGATTGCCTGGCCGTTTCCAGCGGCTGGAACCCAAACGTTCACTTAACCTGCCATCAACGCGGTCGTCCGAGTTGGAACGAGACTATTGCAGCCTTTGTCCCCGGCGAGCGTTTACCCGTTGGCATGTCGGTAGCGGGAGCCGCCAATGGGGCTTTGTCGTTGTCTGACACACTGACCTCTGCCGATCAAGCAGTGACGGCCGCGCTTGCAGATCTTGGTGTCTCAGCGAACAACGAGCCAACACCCGACGCCAATGAAGCCGAGGTTAACATCACGGCCTTCTGGCACGTCAAACAATGCTCAAAACGTTGTTGGGTGGATCTGCAAAATGACGTCACCACCAAGGACATTGATCAATCGCGACGCGAAGGCTTTCAGTCCGTGGAGCATTTAAAGCGCTACACCACTCTGGGTATGGCCACCGATCAAGGCAAAACCGCCAACGTGCTGGGTCTGGCGATCATGGCCGAATTCGCCGGTCAAAGTATTCCCGACACCGGTACCACAATTTTTCGACCCCCCTACACCCCGGTTGCCATTGCCGCTTTTGCGGGTCGTTCGCGCGGAACCGATTTTCGTCCGACCCGCAAAACACCGAGCCATCGATGGGCCGAGGAACAGGGAGCGGTTTTTGTCGAAGTGGGCGCCTGGTTACGCGCCCAATGGTATCCACAACCTGGCGAGACCCATTGGCGGCAGAGCGTTGATCGGGAAGTCATACAAACCCGACAATCTGTCGGGGTATGTGATGTCACTACACTGGGTAAAATCGACATTCAGGGAACCGGTGCCGGGGAGTTTCTCGATCGTGTTTACGCCAACACGTTTAGCACTTTGGCCGTAGGCAAAGTGCGTTATGGCCTGATGCTGCGCGAAGACGGGATCGTCATGGACGATGGCACCACTGCCAGACTTGGCGAGCATCATTACGTCATGACCACCACCACTGCGAATGCGGTTGCGGTGTTTCGCCACCTGGAATTTTGTCGGCAATGTCTCTGGCCCGACCTGGATGTTCACCTGATATCGGCCACCGAACAATGGGCCCAGTACGCGGTGGCAGGCCCCAACGCTCGCCAATTGTTACGAACTCTTGTTGATGCTGATTTTGATCTGAGCAACGAGGCGTTTCCGTTCATGGCCTGCGCCGATATCTCGGTGTGCGGTGGCACTCCGGCACGACTGTTTCGCATTTCGTTCTCTGGCGAAATGGGGTACGAGATCGCAGTGCCCACCCGGTACGGGGATGCGTTAATCCGCGCTTTGATGCGTGCCGGAGAGCCATTCGATGTAGTCCCCTATGGTACGGAAGCGTTAGGTGTTAT
>CALFBL010000028.1 GCA_937951695.1 uncultured Granulosicoccaceae bacterium
ATCCAGTCAATTCTGAAAATGATCAAGTCTTTCAGTGATACGGAATCTTTGAAAATCGCTGGCGAGAATCATCTACGAAAGCGGGAATCGGATAAGTCCATTGATGACGATTCTGTCGATATGGAGGAGGACGAAAGACGAGAACTGATCCATCAGAAAATCACCAAGGGAGGGATGATGGTGAAACACGAATTACAAAATTACGACAGACCAACGGTACTCGGAGCGCTGCTGAAACAATCGGATTCCTCCAGCAGACCCAGCTAGGCGCCAGAGTGATGACCGAGCAGGGTCAAAATACCATCCAGCACATCGTTGATCATTCGGTAATCAATGCGAAGACAACCACCAGCCTCATCGATCTCCACCGGACTACCAACAACGCCCGAAAAATCGTTTTCCAGTTTCTCAATCCACGGTGATTTTTTGATCGACACCGCCTCTGAGACGCCACCAGCCAGAATCGCAGAGACGGCTTTTTCCGATTTTCTTACCGACCAGGAACCTGAAATCATTTTTACTGTGGAGTCGGCCTGGGCCTCTTTTGTTCTCAGTCGCAAAAGTGCTCTAGCGTGACCAGGGGAAATTAGCCCATCTCGTATCGCGCGTTGCAAGTCTTTGGACAGCGAGAGCAGCCGCAATGAATGCGAAATGTAAGATCGGGACACTCCCAAATTTCGCCCAAGATCCACCATCCCTCCATTACTCTGTCTCTGGGCGTGCAAAGCCACGCAACACACCGCGCAATAGCCTCACTTGAAAAACTGCAACTTCCCACTGACAAAGTGCTCGTTGCCCCAACACCGCTGTCCCTGCTTTGGCGAATCGTCGTCGTAGATGGCGATCAATACCACGAAGGGTTTTACGCGATTTTTGACAAAAAAGACGTCGTGTTCCAGCACTACCCAAGCCAACGAAACCTCATCAACGCGAACGCCTGGCGCTGGCCTGTGTCTCGACTGGACTGGTTTACCGACGGGTTCATCGCTGCCACGGTAAAAAACGAGAAACTGGTCATCAACGATCTGAGAATGGGCATCGAGTCGTCGTATGTGTTTCGATTTGACGTCGGTCCACTTTCCAGCGGTGACACCTCGACAGTGTCCATTAGTGAACTATTGCCATTGGAATTTGACAAGCCAAGAATGATGGCCGTGCTCAGACGGGCGTTTAACGAAAACCAGCTCATTCCAGCGGTCATACGCTAAAAGGATGCCGAATCACTTGCCAACAACTTAATGGAAGCGTGTTGAACGCATTATTCCCATTTTGCCCGTCGTGCTGTTGGCAACGGTGTTTGCGAACAATTCTGCAACCCGGTTTCATGTACTGGAGCTTAAGACTCGGGTATTCGAACTGCTTCAACAGCTTGAAGCCAGTGGACACAGAGCCTACATACCGCGTTCAAATGTGGACTACGCCATCTCAGTGGGTGTTCGTCTGTTGTCACTTCGGCGTGTGCTGGACGCAAGCGATGACGGCCTTCAAGCGAACGAACGTGAACTTGCACTGCTTAACTATTATGCAAATTCCATTAGAAACCAGATCACGACGATTGATTCACCACTGGGCTCATACAGACATTAGTGGTCGAGCCAGAGGGTATGGATTCGCACGACCAAACAGCGAATTGTGATGAAATTGGCAAGTCGTCGGTAATATTCAGCACCTTGACCTGTGAAACTGGATACGCTAGTGGATCTATCGGATTAACCCACTAAAGGTTTGTCATGCTGCGCTGGTTTGCCTTGTTTATCGCGCTATTTGTACCAGCAGTAAGCTGGGCACAGAGTTTCAGTAAAACCGACATCGATCGAATTTTAACCAGTTACGAACTGGGCGCCCATGCGGAGTTGCAGCAACTTAAATTTGAACTACTGAACAGTGAAAGTGGTGCGAAACTGTTACGCAACGTGCCGGAGAATTCATTCACTCGCGCTTTTGTTCAATTCGGACAGAAAACCCGCTCACCATCGATTAGCCGATTGGAAACGATCGCCCTGGATACTGGATTTGACTCTTTGTCTGTTTGGGCATTAACACACGATCGCATCGCAGGACTGGCGAACTCCGCTTTGTTGGCTGGTTGGGCTATAGACGTTGATGATAAACGCTACGATGATCCCGACTACCCGGATACTCTAGCGTTTCTTAAAGATCGATCAGTACCGTGGGCGGCACGAGCTGTACCGATCCAGGAGCTAGAGTTTTGGTGTGAGAGCTTGTGTGTGAATTTTGAAACGATGGACGAAGATACGCGCGTGTTGTCAGCGCGATATGTGGAGGTGGTTAAAATACTGTTTCCCGAGGAAGTCAGCCAATAAATAGTTGGTGCCTAACGGCGAGCCGGGCACCCAAAAGAAGCTATCGCTCGAGCACGAACGGGATCCAGCACATCAAAATAATCGATATACCCCCTCGTTATTTATGCGTGTGCTGAAAGCCGCGTCAGTGTGATTAATGTATTTCATAAACTTGAAAATCGCTTAGCTTAAGTTGGTTTACCGGTCCGTTAATGGTGTCTCTATGCTGAGGTATACTTTGGGTGAGAAGACATGGCAGGGCTCTAACCATTTAAAACTATTCGAACGAGGTCGAAAATTTGGACACTAACATCATTCCATTAGGACGCCGGGTATTAATCCTGGCTATTGCTTTATTTGGTTCACAGGCTGTCGCTCAGTCCATCACCACCCCCTTAGAAATTGACCAAGCTTGGAGAGCACTAAATCGCGGCCAGGCCATTGTACTTATGCGCCACGCGCTAGCCCCAGGCACTGGCGACCCAGCAGAATTCGATATAGACGATTGTTCGACGCAGCGAAACTTGTCGGTGCAAGGGCGCCGCCAGGCGAGAGAGATAGGCGATACCTTGCGCAATCGGGGAATTACCCGCGCCCATGTGCTGTCGAGCTACTGGTGTCGCTGCATTGAGACAGCAAAACTGTTAGGGCTTGGGCGAGTAACAGAAACCGACGCGCTCAATTCATTTTTCGAAGATCGAGCCAATCAGGAAACCATCACCCGTAAAGCCCAAGAGACCATCGTTTCATTTCTTAGCAATCCACTGAATATACCCACCGTTATGGTGACTCATCAAGTCAACATTACAGCCCTGACTGGGGAAGCCGCACAGCCGGGTGAGATAAAGATCGTGACCCTGGAGAACAACGAAATTCAAGTGATGGCCAGTTTTCAGGCGCAATAGAGCGGTTACCTACACGTGTTTGCGCCGGGACGCTAGATACTCCCGGTAGGTGGTGTACAACCCTGACGCGACAATGACAGCACATCCGGTTAAGGTCCAACCATCGGGGAAGTCACCGAATACAGTAAACCCAAACACGGTGCCCCATAGTATTAACGTGTAGTGAAGGGGCGCCAGAACCACCGATTGGGCAATGTCCAACGCTTTCACAATCAGAATCTCACCGACAGCAGCGGAACTCGCCATCAAGACGATCACTGCGAACTGTATCAACGTCGTCGGCATGTCCCAGACAAAGGGCTGGAACACGCTGACAATACTGAACGCCACTAAAGCTGTGTAGGCGACCGTGGTCTCTATGGTATCGACACCACTGAGCCATCGTGACACGAGCTGGCGTATGGCAAACAAGGACGCTGCCAAGAACACCAGAAACATGGCCGGGTGGAACACACTGAAGCCAGGGCGTATCACAATTAGCATTCCGATAAATCCCGCTGTGACCGCCACCCAACGACGAATACCAACCGGTTCTTTTAATATCAAAGCACCAAGGACTGTGACAATGAACGGGGCGACGAAAGAGACCGCAATCGCATCGGCTAACGGAACATAATTGACAGCAATGATAAACAACGTTGCAGATCCTGCAGCCAGAAAGCCACGCAGCACCTGTAACGCGGGTTTGGGTGTTTTGAGAAGGTTTCGCCCGCGATATACAATCAGTAGCACAACCCCAAAGAATAGCCCGAACATACGCATCCAAACCACTTGCAGTGGGTTAAATGATTCAGTCAGCAACTTAGCGCTGGTGTCACACACCGCGAACGCAAAAAACCCCAATGACATGAAAACAATGCCACGCACATTGTTTCGATTGATCAAATCCGTATTAGTGATCAATCGCTTAGGTCAAATGCCGGAGAGCTGTCGGGTGAACGGGTTCTCGTACAGCTCTCCGTGAGACTCCACACCCTCTTCCACAATGCAATCGGTGACAGGCGTCGCTACGCACAACAATACATAACCGGCCTGCGACTGCCGACGGTTCAACGCCGAGGCACCGGGCTGCTTGACCCGCCCTTCCAACAATCGAGCAGCGCACGTGATACACCCACCATAGTTGCAGCCGATCGGTAGCTGCACACCGCTTTGCAAGGCAGCTTCATAGATAGATTGACCGGGGGACACTGCCAATGTAACGTCAGCGTTTTTCAGTTCAACCCGGAAAGTTGATGCTTCGGCGCTCATGCGTAACAGCCCGATGACTTCATATTGTCTGATTCAACTTTGGTTTCCAAAACGGCCTGAACAGCTCTATCTTCGGACATCGA
Organism: uncultured Granulosicoccaceae bacterium; assembly: GCA_937951695.1. GTDB lineage: Bacteria > Pseudomonadota > Gammaproteobacteria > Granulosicoccales > Granulosicoccaceae > Granulosicoccus. Next base: position 4,543 of record CALFBL010000028.1, read on the forward strand.
TTCATCACCACTCGCAAGCCCGCGGCTTCTGCCAGTCTCGCCGCCTCTTCATTGTAGACCCCAATTTGCCCCCACAGAACTTTCGCACCGATCGCTATCGATTCTTCCGCAATACCCAACAGAGCATCAGAATTTCGAAACACCTCCACCATATCCACAGGCTCGTCGATATCTGCCAAAGAACCCACCACGCTCAGACCGCGAATCTCATTACCGGCCTCCCGCGGGTTAACCGGGATCATGTTATACCCTTGCTCATGCAACACCCGTAGAACGCCATAGCTAAATTTAGTGGCGTCCGGACTTGCACCCACCATAGCGATCGTCTTAACCTCTTGGAGTATGTCGGCGAGGTATTCAGCGGGATAATCTTCTTTATGGTTCATCAGAGCGGCCTCAGTACGCCTGGAGATTGAATCCAGAACACAATTAGTTTGCTTATAACCAGATGTCGGAGGTGCAGTCCCCGCCGGGGTATCGCGTCTCATGACAACGCGAAGGTCCATTAGGCTCTTTACCAAAATCAACAATAAAATCCGGATTGATTTCCATGCCACCGCCTTCTGTATCGCAATCGACCATCAGCATCACGCCACCTTTGTGTCGAATGTCGGGGTAGAACTGATTATCCCAAGTCGAGAACAAGGATGTGGTCACGAACAGGCGTGTGCCGTCCAGACTGAGCTGAATCATTTGCGGGCCACCGGCAATCTCTACACCGTTGACCGAAGGCGCCTTGCCGAGCAACCCGCCCATCCAGACCTGACCGGTTAGCACCGGTTGGTGTGGATTGCTGATGTCGTACTGGCGAATATCACCGTGCAGCCAATTACTCAGATATAGATACCGATCGTCCATCGATAATAAGATGACGGTGATGAGTCCGGGCAGCGGTATCGGCCACTCCGGATGACGCTCGTTTTCAACATCAATCACTTTCTCAACAATCCATTGCTGATCTTTTTTATACCAGTGAATAACGTTAGACGACAGTGCGGCACCGACAAATCCGTGACTGGATGAGGGTTCGTGATGAAAGCGAACCTCGAGCGGTACCAGCCCGTCTTCACCCAAGTAGACCGTATTTTCAACCGACTTTTTTTCAAAATCCCAAAAGTGTAATTCACGACCGTATTTCAGCATCCCCACCTCTTCCAGATCGAAACCTGGCATGAAGGTGTTCGGAGCCGCCCACTCACTGGACACCATGACGTTATGCCGCGGTTGGTACCAGAAATCGTAGTTAAATTTCATGCCGCCCAGATCGTTCTCCCAACGGCCGACAATGTCGAAATTCTTGTTTAAATGCAGAAAGCCCCCAGGTGCGTTACCTTTGGCATCTCCCAGCATCGAGACAATGATGTCAGAGCCCAGACAGTGAACCGTGTGTGGCGCGGACAGCTCGGTTTTGGCTTTGATCTCCTCACCCGATATGATCTTATAAACACTTGGGTTTCGAGGGTCGGTGCCACAATCGATAATATGCAGATTGGTGCTTCTCACGCCCGGTACGATCAAATACTTTCGCTCCATCGTGCCATCTTCAAAACACGACGAACACGCGTTCCAGCCCATATGATGCAGTTCATCACCAATGCCGGGCATTTCGCACCGACTGATCACTGACGAGTAAGTCGGGCTATCCGGATCCGCATCGATTGTCGCGAGATAATCGGGCTGTTGAATACCGGTACCGACGTAGATAGCAATGGTGTAAAGCAGCTTCTCACGCGGTGCTTGCATGGCATCGGCAGGGGACGCATAACCCGGTCCACAACACAGGCTTTGTTCAGTCAATGTTCGCTCCTATTGGGTGCTGGGTGCTGGGTTCCGGCAACGGCAACGGCAACGGCAACGGCAACAACGCTGTCATAGCTTAACGACCATTTTCCCAAAGCTTTGGCCCAGCAATAACTGGTTTAAGGCTGCTGGGGCATTTTCCAAACCTTCGACAATTTGTTCGGTGTATTGAACCTGACCCTCGTTAAGCCATTGAGTCATGTCCTCGCGGAATGCTTTGTAGGTGTCGTTGGAAAAACTGTCGAAGATAATAAAGCCTTGCATTTTCACTTTCATGCGAAGCAGCGTGCCCATAATAGCTGGCCCAAAATCGGGCCCACCGGGTAGGCCGGTCAGGTTGTACCAGGACACCACACCGCAAACCGGAATTCGTGCGAACGGGTTGAGTAACGGCAGTACCGCATACAGCACCTTTCCACCCACGTTTTCAAAGTAAACATCAATGCCCTGAGCGCAAGCCGCTTGCAGTTCAGACGCAAACTGCTCGGATTTGTGATCAATGCAGGCGTCAAACCCGAGGATGTTTATCGCATGTTTGCATTTATCAGCGCCGCCTGCGATACCCACCACCCGGCAGCCCTTTAGTTTGGCAATCTGCCCCACAGTGGCACCGACAGGCCCCGTGGCTGCCGCGACCACCACGGTTTCGCCAGGCTGGGGTTCACCGATTTTTAACAGTCCTGCATAAGCGGTGTAACCAGGCAT
>CALFBL010000029.1 GCA_937951695.1 uncultured Granulosicoccaceae bacterium
GGACATCAGCACAGGAATGGTTTCGGTGCCGGTCGCTATTGGTGTGGGGTTACTTTGAGTCAAAAATGAGCCTTCAGGTCCGGTCCAAAAGCTATCCAACGCATCTGCAGGTCCGCCATCATCCACAGCGGTCAAGTAGTAGGGGATATCCAGCGTGCCGATGTAGATGTCGGCCCGACCCGATGTACCGGGTAGTAGCGTTGAGGTGGTCGCACCCGGAACCCTCGCTGCGACAAACGTTTGACTGGTTGTTGTATCGGCTACCGCTTGCAGCGTATCCCGGATTGACTGGGTGTTAAACGAGAAACTGAGCACCACGTCATCGCGCGATACACCTAGCGCTTCGCCAACCGTTAAGTTCGATCGGGTGATGGCTTGTAAGGTATCGAGCGGGGCAACGGTTAAATCCGTCGGGCCTGCGAGTAAAGAGTAGGTCAGGCTGCGTTGCAGTGCGGCACCTTCTGTGTCCTGCAGACCATCGGTCAACAGAACCAGAAAGGTACTGTTGGGTGCGAGCGGTTGTGTGGGTTGCAAGATTAGATTGTCGGGTGTGGCGATGGCTACGATGTCGGCAGGACCGAGCTCTGCAATAAATCCAGTTGAAGCGAAACCTGTCACCACACTGGCTTCCACTTCGAAGATCCGAAGCGTGTCACCGACTGTAACGGTGGCGGGATCAAGCTGGCTGTTCATTGGCGTCACAATCGGACCGATTGTAGAGAAGCCGTCCAGTTGATTGAGCGCAACAGAGGGATCGGCAAGATTGGCCGGATCATCGACCGGAATATTGAGGGTGCCGTCAGCGCTTCCGGCGAACAACAAAGTGCTTGGAAACGGAATCTCAGCAGCGCCACCGGCAGGGTTGAAGACCGCCTGTGATGGGGTGTTCGCGGCAACAACCGCAGCTTGTGCATCGATGCCGGTTTGGAAATCGTGGTCGAGATCGTCAGAACAGGCTTGTAGGAGCAGCGCAACGGGTAGCGAAAAAACTAAGTGCTTGATAGTCATTTTAATCTTAATCGCTCCTAGAATTTGATGTTCAGCTGTGCGCTGAAAATGTTGACAGAGCTTTCAACGCTGGCGCGAAGAAATGAGGCTGATGGGCCTTGTTCCGGAAAGCTGTTATCGATGGCTACGTCATCCAGAAAGATGCGTGTGTACCCCAGATCAAAGGAAAATCGGTCTGAGCTCTTGTAACCTAGTCCCAATGAGAACCAGGTTCGATCGCCGTCAGGAATTCGCGCAGTGTTTCGACTAGGTCCCCGAACCGGAGTCTGATCAAACGCGACGCCTGTGCGCAGAATCAATTTGGATGTTGCCTGAAAGTTGAGCCCGGCCGAGAATCGAAAGGCATCTTCATAATCCTGAATCTGCAACACATCAGGCTGTGCCGGGTTGTCAAATTCGACTAGGATCTGTTCAAACGATGTCCATCCTGTGAAGAACACATCGGCCAACAATTCCACACGATCGTAGGCCTGCAGGGTATGTGCAATCGACACCGCCGCCATGGCCGGCGTGGTCAAATCAACTCGCCCGCCGCCACTGATAAATGCCGGGCTTGCAGTCGCGTCGAGCAGAGCCTGAAATTCAGGGCTGTTATCAAATCTGCCGTCCCCTTCCAGGTCGTGGTCCACCTCACTACGAAACATCACACCGATGCGTGTGTGTTCGTAAGGAATGAACATCGCACCGAGGTTAAAGCCCACCGCGACCGAATCGCCTTCGATTTCCGCTTGCGAGTCAACGTCAAGATTTCCAGGGGTCAATCCTGCGTTAACGCAGATGGCCGGATCGGGTGATGTCGCAAAACACACTGCCCCGCTATCGACGGCATTCTCCAGACTCGCGTTCGCGATCTGCAAGCTTAGGCCACCACCCACGTGGAACCAGTCGTTGACCCGATAGGCGATTGCTGGATTGATATCAACGATGGCGAGTGAGGAGGAGGTAGCGGTGTAGCGCCCAAACCATTGATCGCCGTAGTCGGTACTGCTGCCGAACGGCACGTCAATCGATAGGCCGGCCACAAGGCTATCGTTTATTGGGTAAACGCCGTAAAGGTTCGGTATGAAAGTGACGTTGTCGTTCACGACACTTGACTCACCCGATACCGGTGTTCCACCTAACGCAGTGTTGAGTGTCGTGCCCTCATCGGTCAGAGTGGCATCGACCAGGATGGCATGGCCTCCGAGCATAATTTCAGGATCTTTCAGTTGCAGCATACCGGCGGGGTTGAAAAAGACTGTGGAGGCATCGGCCGCTACAGCTGAAGACCCAGCGTAGGCGTTGCCCAAGCCAGAGGCTCCGTGTTCGATAAGGCTAAAGCCACCTGCACTGGCCACACCACTGAGAGCGGTTAATGCAGCGGCAGCGACTACTGTTGGGGCGTGTTGGTGGGTACTCATCGGTTCTCCTGATCTCCTAGGTATATAATGCCGCTCTAAAAGGCGTCTTCACTAGCGTTTCGTCAGGGTAACACTCATATGTCAGGGTGGCCAGACGATTTATCCTTAAAATGCAGTGGTGTAGGGACCCATGAAAGACGTTATCTCGTAAAACGGGTTGTCGTCGCGTAACGGGATGTAAATTGAACTCGGATAGGCTTGTAAATCTTCGTTATTGTTGGAACTGAAACCTTATTGTTGATCTAGGCTCCAAGGCCCATGGCTTTTATTTCCGATCACTCGCCAACCACGGACCGCTCAAAGTATGTTTGAGTATTTGTTCAACTACCCTGTCGAGACATGGTGGGACGCGCAGTTGGCGTTCGTTCATTCATGGCCCACGTGGCTAATCGCGGTTGCGCTTGCACTGGGCATTGTCAGCATCATAGCCTCGCTGGCCCGGTTACCTGTGTCAAAGGTTCGACGAGCGGTGGTTGGCGCATTGCAAACGGCAACCTTAACGGTGGTGTTGGCGCTGTTTCTGCAACCCACGTTGATTACTCAGGAAGTTCGGCGCGACGATAATGTTATCGCGGTGATCGTCGATAATTCAGCGAGCATGGGTTTTTCAGCGACGGTCGACGGCATTGACAATTCCGTGACGCGTCTGCAGTCGGCGGTGACTGCACTGGAAGGCATCGACGACGAACTTGGTGAAACTTTCGAGACTCAATTTTTCTCTTTGTCCGACGAGTTGTTGGAGATCGACTTCGAGCAAGGGCTTCAAGCTACCGGTCAGCGCACCGATATTGCTGGTGGAATCACCGAATTACTGGAACGATCGTCCGCCGCAGATCTGGCGGCAGTGGTGGTAGTCTCAGACGGGGGTAACAATTCATCGGCTATGGACGTTGGCTGGTGGAATCGGCTGCGGCAAGCGGACACACCCATCCATACCGTGGGTGTTGGCCCTGAGGAGATCGTCGGAGACGTTGAGTTGGCGGATGTCTCGTTACCCGATACGGTGTCGCCGGGGGTGTTGGTAAAAGCCCGGGTTCGAATTCGGCACCCGGTCGGTACGGAGAACGTTCGGTTAAGAGTCAGGAACGGGAGCGAATTACGTTACGCGCAAACCATCCCGCTACAAGTAGACGCCAATGAAACCGCTTATGAACTGAATTTCCCGTCCGGTGACGACGGCATACAGTCGCTTGAGTTCGATGTGCAAGCCAGTTTTGAAGAAGCCAACCGAATCAATAACAGCGTGCAGCGCGTTGTTGAAGTAGCCCATAATCCGCATCGAATCCTGTACGTCGAAGGCGAGCCGCGCTGGGAATACAAATTTTTACGCCGCGCGGTAGAGAACAATCCCGATGTGGAGGTGGTCAGCCTGCTGCGTACCTCGCCGAATAAATTCTACCGTCAGGGAGTTCTCAACGCACGTGAACTGGAGAACGGATTTCCGCTAACTCGAGAAGCGCTGTTTGGATACGACGCTATCGTGATTGGTAGCTTAGAGGCGGCTGAACTGCTGGTAGACCAACAGGCGAACGTTCGCGATTTCGTGGCGGAACGGGGTGGTGCGTTACTGATGTTGGGCGGCACTCGAGGACTTGCTGACGGTGGTTGGGGTCGATCCGCTGTCCAGGCGGCCTTGCCAGTGGTTCTGGAGGGCAACGGTTACAGCAATGGCGCGGGTAACGATGTAACCACTTTTTTGCGCGAACGTGTCGGGGTCGAACTCACCGATCTGGGTCGCCGGGCAGACTGGCTGACATTACCGGCTGCAGCGGAAACCCCCAGCTTCGATGGTGAAGGCAGCGCT
>CALFBL010000030.1 GCA_937951695.1 uncultured Granulosicoccaceae bacterium
AAGGTTGCTTATTGACTCTTGTTTCTATACTTCTATTTAACTGAGATAAAATAATAATAGGTACATTTAAGTTCTGAGCTAAAAGCTTTAATTTTCTACGGAAAGGCTGCCAGTGACTTGCCCGCCGTTACGCCCGGTAGCTCCCCAACCGACGGTGTTGGCGTCCAGTAGCGCCACTTGGTATCCGCGTTCTGCTAACTCAACGGCTGTGGCAACACCGGTGATGCCACAGCCCACAATAGCCACATCCACATGAACATCGCCGTCCAGCCTGGGCCATGAAGCTCGGCTGGGTAAGGATGCCTCGTAGTAGTTGTTCACAGGCGTCTACAGTTGCGTCAGGTAAGTACGCCAATCCACATCGCTGACCTGCGCCATCAGCGTTCGCGCTTCGTGGCGTTTTAGCTCAGTGTAGATCGTGGCAAAGTCTGCCCCTAATGAGTTGGCCACAAAATTCGATTGCGCCATGGTGTCGATGGCGTGGACCCAGTCATGGGTGAAGTGGTCCGCGCAGGGAGTGTCGCCGGGCTGCAGTTCGGCGATGGCAGGCGGCACCGCGTCGTCCAGGCCTTCAATGATCGCCGCCAGTAACAAGGTCAACACCAGATAGGGGTTTGCGTCAGCGCCAGCCACCCGTTGCTCAAGACGAGCGCCTGGGCCTGCGGTTTCTGGAATGCGCACTGACACACCGCGATGTTCGTGGCCCCAGTCGAGCCGGGTGGGTGCAAACGAATCCGGTTGCAGGCGGCGCCAAGAATTCAGGTGCGGAGCAAAGACTGCCAGCATCTCTGGTAAGCGTTTGAGGATTCCGCCGCAGGCGTGCAGCAAGGTGTCGGATCTATCGAAAACAGATTGACTCGCTTCATCGATCAAGCTCACGTGTGTGTGCATACCGCTGCCGGCCGCATCGGTGTAGGGCTTTGCCATAAACGTGGTAGCAAAGCCTTGATCGTAGGCGGCTCTGTCCACCAGGCGCTTGAACATGACCGCATCATCGGCTGCTTGCAATGCAGTCGTTCGGTGCGCAAGATTGATTTCTACCTGGCCAGGCCCAAACTCCATCAGTGAGGTGGTGATCGGTATGTCCAGTGCGCGAGCGTAATGTTCGATTCGATCGATTAAAGGTTCTAGACGGTCACGCACACGAAGGTCATACAACTGCAACGCTTTGACGTCCCCAGCGATTGTCAGTTCACCGGGCGGTGTGGGTATACCGGTGGTTTGCGTGCTGCGATCGAGGACATAAAATTCAAGCTCTACCGCGACCACGGCAGTTAGTCCACGTTGTTGCAAACGGTTATCAAGCTCATGCAAGCGCAGGCGCGAATCGGCAAAGCTTGGACTGCCGTCGAGACTGTGCAGTGATGCGATTACCTGTTTATCGTGTGTGCGCCACGGAACCTGTTTCAAGGTGGGCGGATGCGGAATACAGACCCCATCAGGATCGCCTTGCGATAACGCCTTTTGGGTAATGTGATCGCAGTCGTCGCCCCAGATATCCAATAACTGCGTTGACAGCGGTAAACGCACGCCGCCGTCCATGGCTTTATTCTGTTGCGAGACCGGGATGCGTTTGCCACGTAGGTTGCCTTGTAGATCTACGATCAAGACGTCAAGCGCACCGGGTTCAGTCATTGGGCTTGCTCTGTATCGTGACCCAGCTCGGCGGGCAACAGCATCAGGTCTGCGCGCGCGCAACGAGCAATGACAGGCGTTCCAATCGGTTGTTGCTGCAACGACGCCAACGAGCTGTGATTGATCGTCGCGGTAACACTCGGTCGATTCCCACGGGTAACTTCAACAATCGAGTGTTGACCTTGAAAAGCGATGTCGCCGAGAACGCCAGGCAGAACAATATCGTTGCTTGCCGTTGACGGCGAATCAGCGGCTAAACTCACAGCGACGGACTCAGGCCGGAACGCGATAATCGCCGGTACATCGGTTTGCGCACCGGCACGAACCCCGCTTGGAAGTGCGTCCATAGCCAGTCGAATCTCGCCGAGTTCAGCGACTTGCACAACCGCTTCTGCGTTGGCATGTTCGATGTGAAGTGCCGTAAACGAATGCACACGACCGATAAAGTCGGCCACGAACGCATCCACCGGTCGTTGGTACAGCCCACTGGGGGTGTCCACTTGTCGAAGCCGCCCGGACTCCAGCACCGCAACGCGATCAGCCATGGCGAGGGCTTCGGATTGATCGTGGGTGACGATGATGAAAGTAACACCGACGGTTTCCTGCAGTTTGACTAATTCCAGGCGCATCGCATCGCGCAGCTTTGCATCCAAAGCCGACAAGGGTTCATCAAGCAACAGCACACGCGGTTTTTTAACCAGTGCCCGGGCAAGGGCGACCCGTTGTTTTTGTCCACCCGAGAGTTGATCGGGCATGCGGTGTTTAAAGTCTTCTAGATGAACCTGTGACAGGGCCGTGTCGACGCGGTGTTGGATGTCATCGCTGCCAACCCCTTCCATCTTTAATCCGTAAGCCACGTTATCGGCCACGCTCATGTGTGGAAACACCGCATAGGATTGGAACACCATGTTCACCGGACGTTTGTTGGGCGGCGTGCGGGTCATGTCTTGTCCGTCCAGTTTCAGTTCCCCTCGCGTGGGGGTCTCAAAGCCTGAAATGATGCGCAGCAAGGTGCTCTTGCCGCAGCCGGACGGACCCAACAATGCAAATATTTCACCTTCGCGAATGTCCACGCTGACGCCATCGAGTGCGTCGACGTTGCCAAAGCTCTTACCGATGTTGGTTAGCGACAGGATAGGTTCGGGTGTTATCAGGCTAATCATTTTTGTTAATCATCTGTCGTTGATAGCGCAGCGCAATGTAGGTCAGAAGCAGTGTTAAACCAATTAATAGTGTGGAGGCTGCGTTTATTTCTGGCGTGATCGAAAACCGCACCATCGAATAGATCTTGACCGGGAAGGTGACGGTGTTTGGCCCGGACGTGAAAAACGTGATGACAAAATCATCCAACGACAACGTGAAAGACAACAACGCCGCGGCGATGAGCCCAGGACGCATATGTGGTAACAGGATATCGCGGAAAACCCGGTATTCGCTGGCACCCAGATCTTTTGCCGCCTCTTCCATTTCACGATTAAAATTCTGCAGCCGGGTGCGTATTACCATGGCCGCAAACGGAAAGCTGAAGGTGATATGCGCAAGGATAATGTTACTTAAGTTCAACGGCCAAGGTGTATCCCCGGTTGTCCATAAACCCATTTTTGAAAAGAACATCGCCAATGAAACACCCAGACAAATTTCCGGTATGACGATGGGCAAAGACACCAGCCCTTCGGCGAGCGGTTTAAACGGAAAGCGAAACCGCCACAAGAAAATCGCAGTGAGAGCACCCAGAAAGACGCTGACGATTGTCGCGCTGACAGCGATGGTTATGGAGTTGGCAAACGCCAGCATCAGCTCCTCGTTGGCAAAGGCTTTCTTGTAGTAATCGGTGGTAAAGCCTCTCCAGATGACGTTACCGCCACGACGTGAGTTGTTGAACGAGAAAACGATCAACACAATAATCGGTGCGTACAGGAAGATCATCGAAACAATAAACACCAGCCGCATCGACCATTTACGACTGTACTCAAACGGTTTCTTGGGGTTCTGGTTTGCGATGTTGTTCATCCTCAGTGAGAACGCCGCGAATCGTAGAACGAGCGTACTGCCAGTAACACAAAAGTGATGTACAGCAAAAACAGCGACAAGGCCGAACCGAATGGCCAGTCGTTAGCGCGTTTAAATTGGCGCTCAATAACGTTTGCAATCATGTCTACTTGGCCGCGCCCTAAAAGGTCTGGCGTAATAAATTGGCCCAGCGCCGGAATGAAGGTGATGATGGCAGCGGTAACCACCCCGGTCATGGTCATCGGAAGTAACACATAACGAAAGGTTTTCCATTGCCCGGCGCCCAGATCGAGACTGGCTTCAAGGTAGGATCTGTCCAAGCGTTCCAATGACGAATAGATCGGCAATATGGCAAACGGCAAAGAGACATAGACAATGCCGAAGATCACCCCCGATGGGGTGCCGAGCATTTTTAATGGGGTAAAGTTCTCACCCAGAAGTTGCATCCCCCCAAGACCGATGCGATTAACAGCGGTGTTAGCAACGCCCCATAACCACTCGAGTGCCTGATTGAGTCGTCCGCGAGTGCCCAGTATGTTCAGTAGGGCATAGGTACGGATTAAAAGATTCGTCCAGAACGGCAACATGATCAGCAGCAGCAGCCACGGTTTTTTGTCCTCTCGGGCGGTGGCGATGACCAAGGCAATCGGGTAGGCAATGGCCAGGCAGATGACGGTGGCAATGCCGGCAATCCATAACGATCGCCACAGCAACACCATAATTTCGGGCTGAAAAATTCTGACGTAGTTGTCGAGCGTCCAGGTGGTTTCGATATTCACCAGTGAGACGTTTTCGCCAAAGCTATATAACCAGATGATGGTCAGCGGAGTGACGAAGAAAAGTAACAGCCAAACCAGTGTCGGCAATGCGAAGGCGGCAAACACCTTCGGCTGCTGCCGATAGTCCTCAAGACTCATGTTTTATGGCCCACCATCACGATCAATGCTTGTGGATTTGTTTCATTATGCCGATCGTGATGGTGAGTTGGTTGAAAAACTTAACCGGCTTTGATGCGAGTCCAAGCGTCTTCGATTTTTCGTACGGTCTCGGCGCCTGGGAAGATGGATACCTCGCTGGCAGCGGCCGTCTCTTCCGGTGGGAAGATCGCCGGGTTGTTCAAGTAATCGTCACTCATCAGCGCTTTGGAGGCTTTGTTGGGGGTGGCGTAATAAACAAAGTCTGCGATATCCGCACCGACTTGCGCATCGAGCAAGTGGTTGATCAGAGCGTGGGCGTTCTCGACGTTGGGTGCACCTTTTGGAATCGCTAGGGCGTCCTCCCACAACAGGCCACCTTCTTCAGGCACGACGTAGCCGATGTCGTCGTCTTCGTCCATGGCTTGCAGGATGTCGCCGTTCCATTCCATGGCCAAGTCCACTTCTCCGGCAAGCAATAAATCCTGACCGTTATCGCCGGCGAACGCTGCAATGTTCGGTTTTTGCGCCAGTATCAGGGCTTCAGCGGCGGCGATGTTTTCATCCGACCAATCGTTCAACGATTTACCCATGGATTTCAGGGCCATTTGCATCACGGTGGTGGCGTCACTCATCAACGCTATCTTGCCCGCGTATTTGTCCGAAGAAAACAGGGTGGCCCAAGAATCAGGTATACCGTCGACCGCTGACTTGCGGTACCCGACGCCGATTGTGCCCCACATGTACGGCAGGGAGTACTTGCGGCCGGGATCAAAAGCGGGATCGAGGAACAATGGATCGATGTTGGCGATGTTAGCGATTTTGCTGTGATCGAGCGGTATCAGCATGTCCGCATCGAGCATACGTTCGACAAAATCATTACTCGGGACAATCAAGTCATAGCCCGGATTACCGCCTTTGAGCTTGGCGAACAATTCATCGTTGTCGGCGAACAGATCGTACTGGACTTCAATCCCGGACGCTTTTTCAAATTCGGCGATGGTGTTCTCGCCGATGTAGGTGTCCCAATTGTAGAAAGCCACCTTGCCGTCCGCGGCGAAGGCCTTGGGCAGTGTGAAAGAGATACCAACGGCGGCGGATCCGGCAAGGAATCCGCGTCGAGTGATGGGTAGGGTTGAACGACGTTTCATGGAGACTCCGATAGGTCTGTCAAAAATTCGGCTGCATCTGCGTGCCTAGCCTTAGGTCAATTACAGCACGCATCAGCTATCCTTTTAAAGTCATAATACAGCCATGTCGCAAAACGGATAGCCAGATCATGTTGCAGGCCCTGAAATCCTCCTCGCCAGGAGTTCTAATTACCCGGATGTTTATTGCCGCCGTCGTGGTGTTCGGTAGTTATAATCCGAGTGGAACGTCAATATTTCACTGGATCAAGGGTCGGGACAACTATACCGATGCCTGGGTGATTCTGGTGGCCATCCTGGCCATCCTGGCAAATTTTGTGTTGTTGGTAGCAGCCTGGAAGGCGCTGGGTAAGCTCGGCACTATAGTTCTTGCCATTCTGTTCGCGGCGCTGGTGTATCTGGCCTTGCAGGAAGGTTGGGCGTCTCAGGACAGTCCAGAGACCTTGCAATGGCTAGCGCTGATCCTGTACACCGGCTTTTTGGGTATCGGTCTTGCCGGTGCCACCATCTGGCGTCGAGCGACCGGGCAGGTAATCACCGATGAAGCACCCGATATTGACCACTAAATGTGAAAGCTTCGTTAAACCTTCGACAGAGTCGTTTCGGGACGAGGTAAACCGTGCAACTATAGCAGCTAGTTAGCGGGCGAGACTCGACCCCTTAGTTCTATGAAGTGGGGTCCAGCTTTGCACCGAAACCGATCCTTAGTAACAGCGGAGTGTTACTGTGATGATTCCCGATCAGCCAATCCTGTGGACAGACGATCAATACCGATCGTTTGGATTGATCCCACAGGTGTCCTCGCATCGCTACCACGAGTGCTCGTTGTTTGACGAGCCCAACCTCATCAAATTGCTCGACGCCTACCCTCGCCGGCGCTTGCAGGCCTTTACTATGGGAGAAGATCCGACCCGGCGAGACGAATGGCGCTGTGTGGACGTTCCTGAAGACATGGATGGAGCCACCCTGCTGGAGGCGGTACACAACGGGCGGCTTTGGTTAAATATCACACACGTAGATACGAACAATAAGGATTACGCCAAACTGATCGCCGGTATGTACGATCATCTGAGCGAGCATTGCGAGCATTTGCAGAGTCCCAAACCTGACTACAGCACCTTGCTGATCAGCTCTCCAGGTGCACAAGTGTATTACCACCTCGACGCGGAACCCAATATGCTGTGGCACCTGCGTGGGCAGAAGCGGGTGTGGTTGTATCCAGCGATGGACACTCGCTTTACGCCGCAAGACTACCTTGAAGCTATCTACGCGGGCGAGGTGGATGAAAATCTGCCCTTTGATCTCAGCTACGACCAGGCCGCTGTTGAGTATTTGCTAAATCCGGGAGACGTGGCGTCGTGGCCGCACAACGCGCCGCATCGCATTCAGAACCTGGATATGAACGTCTCTCTGGCCACAAGTTACTACACGCCGACGATTTACCGACGTCAGTACACGCAGCTGGCTAACCGATTCGTGATGCGCGGTCTGGGAATCAAAAACCGATCGGTCCGAGAAGACGGATTGATGGCGAGTGTTAAGCGGATGAGTTACCGGGCAATCAACAAAATACGTCCGTTTCCACGGATGAATCGATCGGCTAGCTACATCACCGATTTGCAGATAGACCCCTCCGCACCGTTGGGTTATCGACGGCTGAAGGAGAAAATCCCCGCCTCGTTTTCCGAGCAACGCCACGCCGCCTAACGTAAGGCGGTTCGAACCGCCAGTTTGAATCGGGCCAGTTGCTCGCGCCACGCCGCTGTCGTTTTCTCTAGCCCGTTCAGATAGGGCAGAAGGCTCGTGGGCGGTGCTGGCACTGAATACAGTGAGTCGACCCCGGGCAGGTGGCAAACGGTGTAGCCCGCGCCAGTGAAGATGGCCGCGGCTCGTTGCACATGGAGGGCCGAGGTAACTAATTGAATCGTGGGCGCATCGTCTGGCGACACGATGCGGCTGAAATTGTTTGCATTCTCTTGTGTTGTGCGGCTCAAGCGTTCTCGCACGATCGCTGAGTCAGGAACTCCGTTTTCAATAAGAATCTCTGCCATGTCATCCGCCAGTGTATGCCCATTCGCACCCGCGCCCAGGGTGTACCAGTGGCTCTCAGCGCTCCCCATCTGTGACGCTGCGATTGCGCGTTCGAGGCTGTCGCGATTGAGTCGTTGCCGGGGCGAACTATTCGGTATCCAAGGGTTCATACCCCCGCCGAGCACGACCACAGGCCGAGCATTGTTAGCGTCGCATGACGCGGGGTTTTCCCGGGTTGATTCGAGGTACTGGATCCAGCGGTTCGACAATTCGGGGGTAGCCAGTGCCCAGACTAGCGTGAGGGTCAGCAGGTTGAGGGCAGCAACGCGGCATACACCTGATCTTGCTGCAATGGCGGCAATCACCACCAGCCACAAACACAATAAGGTTAACGGTTGGACAAACCAATTGATGAGCATCGGCAGAGGCTATCATTAAACGCATGAATGTACGCATTATCAGCACGTTGGATGGTTTCAAAAATCTGGAGCCAATCTGGCGGGAATTGCACGCACAAAGCCCTGACAGCTCGTTTTTTAATAGCTTTGATTTCGCGTTTGTGTGGTGGCAACGGTACGGGTCTTTGGGAGAACTCGCCATTTATGTGGTTGAGGCAGAGGCCGCTGCCGGCGATAACAGCCAGGCGGCCAGCGTCGCTGCGATTGCACCGATGTACAAAACTGTCAGCAAGCTCACCCGCTTGTTTGAACTACCGACGCTGCGCTTTATCGGTCGCGGCGGGGAAGTCACACCGGATGATCTTGACGTATTACTGAGTGCAAACGACTCCGCTGCAGCAACAGCTGCGTTGCAACTGGCCAGAAGCTTGGTGGAATCGCGCGGCATACAGCGCCTATTGCTGGAAGATTTGCCGACCTCATCCCGGTTCTTGCGGCTGTGTTCAGGGCAGTTGAAATTCTTGGTGGAAAGACGTGAATCCCGCCGGATGGGAAAGCTCGCCGATAGCTGGGCTGACTTCACTCAAACCTTGTCTCGCAACACGCGAAAGCGTATCAAGCACCGACGCAATCGGTTGCGCGATGAAGCGTCGCTCAGTTTGTCGTTTGCGACCGGTCGGCAAGCGATGCAGGACGCGTTAAAAGCTTTGGAGTTCCTTCATCTCGCACGTCACCAGGATAACGAGGGCGACTGCGCGTTTCACACCCCCGAGTATGCTCAATTTCACCGCGCGTTGATTGATGCCGCGCACGATGCCGATACGCTGAAGTTTGTGTTACTCAAAGACGGTGACAAGATAATCGGTGTGGAATACTTGTTCGTACACGCAG
>CALFBL010000031.1 GCA_937951695.1 uncultured Granulosicoccaceae bacterium
GCTGCAGCCCTCGATCTTTGGAGGAGTCCTGACCATGCTGTTTTCCGGAAATGCGTTTTCGTTGTCATCCGATGATGGAATTCTGAATCTTCGTTTCAATCTTGCCGATAGCAAGGTGAACATCTTCAACGCGGTTGCCATCGAAGAACTCGAGAAAGCTCTGGATGCGGCCGATCAGCAAACCGGCGCCAAAGGCATGCTGCTCAGCAGCGCGAAGCCGGGTTTTGTAGCAGGCGCCGATATCAACGAATTCACCGCTCTGTTTGCCAATGACGGTACCGAATTGGCGGCGCTGGTCAAGCACGCATCCGGTCTGTTCAACCGAATTGAAGAGTTTCACGCACCTACCGTGGCGCTGATAAACGGGGATGCGCAAGGGGGTGGCTTTGAATTCACGCTGGCCTGTGACTTTCGGGTTATGGCCGACAACGCACGCGTTGGCTTACCGGAAGTGAAGCTGGGCATCTTGCCAGGTTGGGGCGGCACGGTACGCCTGTCGCGTCTGATCGGTGTGGACAATGCCATTGAATGGATGTGCACAGGCGCCAGCAAAAAATCCGACGCTGCGTTGAAAGACGGTGCAGTCGATGCGGTAGTGGGTGTGGATCACTTGATGTCTGCCGGACAACAAATGATTGCCTCGGCGGTGGCGGGTAAGTTACCGGTGAAGCCTAGACGCTCATTGAAGCAAAGCCCACTGATGTTGTCGCCAATTGAAAAAGCCATGGCCTTCGAAACCGCCAAGGGGGTCGTTGGTGCGAAAGCCGGGCCGCATTACCCTGCACCGATGACGATCATCGCAACCATCGAGGCGCACGCGGATCTTGGCCGTGATGAGGCCCTGGTGATCGAAGCGAAGAATTTCGTCAAGCTCTCTCAAACGGATGTGGCCAGCAGTCTTATCGGCATCTTTTTAAAGGATCAACAAATTTCGCGTATAGCTCGAGGCTACAAGAAGCAAGCCGGTGAGGTTGCGCAGGCGGCCGTGTTGGGCGCTGGCATCATGGGCGGCGGGGTGGCTTATCAATCAGCCTCCAACGGAGTTCCCATATTGATGAAGGACATCCGTCAGGAAGCACTGGATGACGGGCTTGCCGAAGCGGGCAAGATTCTTAACAAGCAATTGCAGCGAGGTGCGATCAAACCCGACGCTGCTATGGAAACCTTGAATACGATCACGCCGGTGCTCAGTTACGGTGAGTTCGGCGATGTCGATTTATTGGTAGAAGCGGTCGTTGAAAATCCGAAAATCAAACATTCGGTACTGGAAGAGGTTGAAGGCCAGGTCAGTGATGACACCATCATCACCACCAATACCTCAACGATTTCAGTAAACCTCTTAGCAAAAGCCCTGAAACGACCACAGAATTTCTGCGGTATGCATTTTTTCAACCCTGTGCACCGTATGCCCCTGGTAGAAATTATCCGCGCCGATACCTCCAGCGATGCAGCCATTGCCACCACGGTCAACTACGCATTGAAGATGCGCAAGACGCCCATTGTTGTTAACGATTGTCCGGGCTTTTTAGTCAATCGTATTTTGTTCGCTTATTTCAGTGGCTATGCGCGTCTCATCGCAGATGGCGGCGATGTCCACCAGATCGATAAAGTGATGGAGCGTTACGGCTGGCCGATGGGGCCTGCGTACTTACTCGATGTTGTTGGTATGGACACCGCCAAGCACGCGTCCGATGTGATGGCCGAAGGTTTTCCCGATCGTATGACAACGCCGAAAAATTCGGTGATCGATGCGATGTACGAGGCCAAGCGCTTGGGGCAGAAAAATGGGCTTGGCTTTTTTAAATACGAATTGGATAAACGCGGCAAGCCGAAAAAGCTCATTGATCCCGACGCAGATAAGCTGGTGGCATCGGTGCGGTCGGGCAAACTGGACATCAGTGATGAAGACATCATTAATCGACTGATGATTCCGATGACCAACGAAGCGATACGATGCGTGGAAGACAACATTGTTAGTACGCCAGCCGAGGCCGATATGGGTCTGGTTTACGGGCTGGGCTACCCGCCGTTCCGCGGCGGCATTCTGCACAGCGTTGATACGCAAGGTGTGGCAAATTTTTGCCAAGCCGCGGATGCGATGAAGAATCTGGGTCCGTTATATGAAATTACCGAAGAAACACGGGCTATGGCCTCTGAGGGTAGAACCTTCTACCCGCAAAGCGGTGCCGCAACAGGAGAGAAAGCATGAGCCAGTCAAGTTCGGATGTGGTAATCGTTGACGGAGTTCGCTCTCCCATGTGCGTGTCAAAAGGCGGCGGTTTTAAACACGTCAGAGCCGAAGATTTATCCGCCGCACTGGTTCGCGCCTTATTTGAACGCAACCCGTCGGTGTCTATTGATGATGTTGAAGACTTGGTTTGGGGTTGTGTTAACCAGACGCTGGAGCAAGGCTTTAATGTTGCTCGCTCGGTGGGCCTGTTGGCCGGTGTTCCAAAGAGCGCGGGGGCGCAAACGATTAGCCGCCTATGCGGTTCATCGATGTCTGCTTTGCACATCGCCGCTCAAGGTATTGGCACAGGTTACGGCGATGTCTTTGTCGTCGGCGGTGTTGAACACATGCAGCATGTCGGAATGATGCATGGGGTCGATATTCATCCGGGTATGAGCCGTCACGTGGCCAAAGGCGCGATGATGATGGGCTTGACCGCGGAGATGCTTGCCAAGGTGCACAAGGTGTCGCGTGAAGAGCAGGATGAATTTGCCCTACGCTCACACAAACGCGCTGATGCGGCTGCGAAAGGCGGGCGCTTTGATAACGAAATCGTACCCATTCAGGGACACAACTCCGATGGCGTGATGCAATTGATTGAGAGCGACGAGGTTATTCGCGCCGATGCATCACTTGAAGCATTGGCGTCTCTACGTCCTGCGTTCATGCCGAAAGTTGGCAGCGTTACGGCTGGGACTTCTTCAGCGATCTCCGATGGCGCGTCGGCCATGTTGGTGATGTCTGCTGCCAAGGCGGAAGAATACGGGGT
>CALFBL010000032.1 GCA_937951695.1 uncultured Granulosicoccaceae bacterium
GAAGTGTGCAACCTGATGGGGGACACTCACGATTTGCGTGAAGACTCTATGGCGCACGGTGTTCAATTCCACACGCTCAACGTTATGGTGGAAATGGGATTACACGATAAACCCGAGGAACAAGCCGAAATGATGAAGACCGCCTTGGCGGCCTCAAAGAAAGCGCATGGCGGCGCTGCGATTACCGAAGAACGGCTGAAACACAATGTAGACACCTTGGTTCTGCTGGAAAAAGACATCGGCCATGTTCGCCGCTTGGCGCAATTGCAGAATATTAACCTGCAGGCGTTTAACTTTCTTACCCAGATCATCCGCCTCAACCCGGGCGATGGTGGTGAAAAGACGATCAACGATTTTGTCGCTTACGCGGCCTTGTGCGAAATCAAACTGGAAAAGTTCAAGGGGGTCGCTGAGGAATACGGTGGGGGTAAGAACACTGTGCTACCAGAAATAGACTGCGTGCGTGAAGATGAGAAGCGGCAAGCGCTCAATCGATGGTTGACTGACATTATCGTTGGACTGGCTATCGGTGTCAGTGTCTTCTGGATATTTTTCTAATGCCTAAACGGCTGACCCATGCATAGCCACTTTCGCTATGTTCACAGCTCAACCTCTGCGGCATAGGAGCAACGCGTACCCATGTCCATCCTCCCTACATCGAAGGCAGTAACCGATTGCGTCCCAGCACGGCGTGTGATGGTGGCAACGTCCAGT
This sequence comes from uncultured Granulosicoccaceae bacterium, assembly GCA_937951695.1. GTDB lineage: Bacteria > Pseudomonadota > Gammaproteobacteria > Granulosicoccales > Granulosicoccaceae > Granulosicoccus. The sequence goes on from CALFBL010000032.1 coordinate 715, forward strand.
GGGATCCGTAAGCTTCAATACATTGAGCGGTTTCTGGCTGTGGACGCTGTGGTCTCACCAAATGCTGTGGACACAAACGATAGCGTCGAAGCGGTAGTGGTCTGGGGGCGGAAGGAAACGGCCGAGCCTGCGTTGACCTATGCTCGTAAACACAGCCTAGATGTGATTTTTCTGGAAGATGGCTGGATTCGTTGTGCTTCTGAAAATGCGCACAACCGGCGCAGCTATTCGGTTTTGGTGGATTCTGTCGGGGTTTACTACGATGCCTCAAAACCCTCCAGAATTGAGCAGTTACTTAATGCCAGTGATACTGAATTCGCCCGCTATTTCAGTGATGAGGAGCGCGCCTATGCGCAACGCTGCCGACGAATATTGGTGGATTTCGATATCACCAAATACAACTACTGCAAGCGCGCTCAATTGGCTGAACATCTGATCGATTCGGATCAAAAATATGTGCTGGTTATCGATCAGACGGTGGATGATGCGTCGGTTCGACTCGGTGGTATGGATCAGGGCCGATTCCATGACATGCTGGACGCTGCTGTGAAGGAAAACCCGGATGCCAGCATTATCGTACGTACCCACCCCGATGTCGTCGCCGGTTCCCGCCAAGGGTATTTAAGTGCACGTGCGAGAGCACTGGGGTTGACGCTCAGTGCCAGTGGCGACAACCCGATGCCGTGGCTTAAGCAGGCGCATAGAGTGTATGTGGGTACGTCACAAATAGGCTACGAAGCCTTGTTATGCGATACCGCCGTGACGGTGTTTGGTAACCCGTTCTACGCTGGTTGGGGCCTCAGTGATGACCGAGCGCTGGGGGGGGGGTGTAGCGAACGACGCACTGCGACTCGAACGGTCGATGAGTTGTTTCATGTTGCTCACGTGATGATGGCCCGCTACCTCAATCCGATAACGGGTGAGCTGTGGCAATTGCATGAGTGTTTAAGTCATGTGCAATTGCAAGCGCGCTATTTTCAAAAGAACGCGCATCAGTTTCATTGTCTGGGCATCACGGCCTGGAAGCAAGGCTACATCCGGCAGTACTTGCGATCCCCGGATGGCTCGGTCACGTTTGGAAAAGAACGCAACGTGGGCGCACGACCCAAATCCGATGCAGTCAACGTCACTTGGAGTTTCCGTCGTTTTCAGGACGAGGCGGCTACGGGCAGTTCTTCCGCACAGGTGGCAAGAATCGAGGATGGGTTTCTACGCTCATTCGGGCTGGGCTCAGATTTCACTGCCCCGGGCTCTTTAGTGGTGGATGCGACCGGTCTTTATTTTGATCCAGGAGCGCCGAGTGATCTGGAAAATTTACTCAACACCGTTGCAGTGACGCCGGCTGACGTGCAGCGCGCGCAGCGGCTGAGGCAGCGAATTTTGTGTGCCAAATTGTCAAAATATAACGTTGGTCAAAAAGCTCAAAAATTTTCCAATTCTGCCGATAACCAAAATATTCTCGTTGTGGGGCAGGTTGAAGATGATGCGTCTATAAAAAAAGGCTGCACCGATATCGCCGACAACACGGCACTGTTAAGAGCGGTGAGAGTCGCAAATCCGAACGCGTATGTGGTCTACAAGCCGCATCCGGATGTGGTTTCAGGGAATCGAAAAGGTGTGGTTACCGATCCGCTGGATTGGGCTGATGAGGTCAACACCTCTTCATCGATCACAGCAGGGTTGGACTGGTGTGATGAGCTTCACACAATGACTTCGTTGTCGGGTTTTGAAGCTTTGATGAGACACAAAAAGGTTGTTACCTATGGGATGCCGTTTTATTCCGGCTGGGGATTAACAGAAGATCGTCAATCCTGCAGCAGACGACAACGAAGAAGAACGCTTGACGAGTTGGTCTACTTGACGCTGATCGAATATCCAAGATATCTGGACATCGATAGCGGTGAGTTTATGACAGCGGAAATGATGGTCGCCCGATTAGAAAAACAAAGGTCAGAAGCCAACGCGCAGACTGTATGGATGCAACGGCAAATGACCAAAGTTGTAAACTTGGTAAAAGGTTGTCGATATGCCCCCTAATGTACTTCTGCTTCAAGGCCCGATTGGTCCATTTTTCAGCCGCTTTGCTGACGAATTGACTGATCGTGGTTTTAATGTTTGGAAGGTCAACCTCAATGGCGGAGATCGACTGTTCTATCGTAAGCCACAATCGATCAATTACTCAGGGAAATATCGGGATTGGGATAGCTACGTCGAACGTCTGATTCTCAACAAGGAAATTGAGCGAATCTATCTGTATGGCGATTGCCGGTCTTATCATCGTGTTGCACGCAAAGTGGCAAAGCGCCTCGGAGTTCGTGTATTCGTGTTCGAAGAAGGCTACATTCGGCCTAACTACATAACACTGGAAGAGCAGGGCGTCAACGGCCACTCTCCAATGCTGAATCGGAAGTTTGAACTATCGCAGCTCCCCACTACATCAGAACGCGCCATGTTAAGTGGCGAAAATCTGTTGCCCAAGCAAACGTTTTCACGCTGCACCGTATACTCAATGGCTTATTACTGGGCCTGCCGCCTGCACCACAAACGATTTCCTGAATATCAACATCATCGCACGCTCAAAGTCGTATCTGAAGGGGCGCGCTGGATTCGCAGCGGGTTTCGAAAATTACACTATCAACGTGTTGAAAAGAACGTGTTGGAGCAGATCATATCCGAATACGGCGATAACTATTTCGTCTGCCCTCTGCAAGTGCATTGCGATCAACAAGTCGTGGTGCATTCAAAATTTAACTCAATTGAACACTTTATTGGAGACGTGCTGACCTCGTTTGCACGACACGCAGCTCCGAATAAGGCCATTGTATTCAAGCACCATCCGATGGATCGTGCGTATAAAAATTACAGCCTGTTGTTCGAGAGTCTTGTGGGTGAGCTTGGCCTTCAAGGACGAGTATTCTATGTTCACGACGTCTGTTTGCCAACGTTGCTGAAAAACGCCGAAGGTACGGTCTTGATTAACAGTACCGTTGGCATGTCGTCACTGTTTCACGACACACCGGTCAAGACCCTGGGCAAGGCGATATACGATCTTCCAGGTCTTACCGCGCAGCACTCGCTGAAGTCATTCTGGAACAAACCAGGCTCTATTAATCGCGGCTTGTTCGTCTCCTTTCGCCAGTACCTGATTGAAACTAATCAGCTCAACGGAAGCTTTATAGCTCGCTTGACTAAATCCTCCAGCACGGGATTAAGCTGGTCCGATTCTTTGTCGGCAGAGCATCAGTACAGACCGGAGCTTATCGATTCAAAGCATCAACCACGGTTGTGTGTTGTCGCTGGGTTAGATTTGCAGCGGGTTGATGTGATCGACAAGAAGGCCGCCTAAAAACTGCGCCACGCTACTGGGGATGGATTGTATTAGGCTGCCATCCCCACTAGATAAGAGCGGTTACGGGCGGGTAGCTAACAACCGCCGAACCTCATCCAAACACACATCCCCCGCTCTCGCCATAGCCACCAGTTTGGAAGTTCGGCTGGCGGACATTACTTGCTCATCAATCAACGCGGCGGCTTTTTTGAGCAAATCAGGCTCACCGACTGACTCGGTGACGCACAATTCTCCAGAATAACCATGGGGTGCGCATTGTTCGCAGCCATTGGCTTTTTTGAATCGCATAGACTGACTCGCTGCCAGCCAGGCGCTCACCCCATCGGACAGAGTTGGCACGGAACGATCGAGGAATCCGTATTCCATCCGGCAGGGATTTGAGTGTGGTTCGCTACATGCGGGGCACAGACGCCGAACCGGTAGGTGCATGACCAAGCGGTGTACGTTGGAACCTGTGGGTGTTCGGTGCGCCAGTGAACTGATGCTTGGGGTTTGCAGAATCTGCACGACGAGACAGCGCTCAGCCAAGATGCCTAATTGATCGGGCGCGTAACCGTGGGTACCGTCATCGGACAGAACGATCACATCCGCTTCGGAATGACTGGCCAATTGCCAGAAACGCTCATCCCAACGCTCCCCTGGGGGAAGAATAGTTTGGGCTACCCGAGGCAGTGGTTCGAGTAATCGGGGCGCAAGGGAGATAATAGAGCGATCGGGGGAGCATAGATCTCGACAAACGGCGCGATGCCAGTCTTCCTGGTGTCGCCGATGGGGTGTGCCGATACTGATCAATCCACGCTTTTCGGCGAGCGCGCGTCTAAGGTGGCGCAGTTCCTCATGCTCGAGGCCCAATGTATCCAGCACGACTGGCACCGGATTGACCTCACGTGCACGCAGCACCCAGTCGTCGCTGCCTGAAGAGGAGAGTTCGATGCAGTTAAGGTCGACGGTTCGATTCGGGGTGGTGAGTTGCACACTTAGACCGCCAGATTCTGCCGTGACGGCAGAGGCGGGTGCCAGTGCGCACAGCTGCTTCAAAGCGTTCAGTAAGCTTGCGCTCTCATCCCGATACTCTTCCACACAATTTAGCTGGCTAAGTTGGCAGCGCACCGACTCTTGGTCCGAGGTGAGGTGAACCTTAAGCACATCGTATTGAACGATGTAATCAAGAAATTCAGCCAGACAGTGGCTGGCCGAATAGCATAATCCCGCCGGTGGCTGACTCAAATCCAAAGCATCGATCGGGCTGCGTGGTCTGACGTTCATTAAGGCTGTATGGAATGACTGAGCAGTCGGCATCTATCGCTCTGGTTGTAACTTTGTTTAACAGGGTGAATATCGGCGGGATCACCGTAAGCCTGTGCGAAACTTCTCACGTGGTGACGTATGTCAAATTTCTCGGACAGTTACACCTTGTAAGGCAAAACAGGTACCCTTTAACACCCATCCACATCGGTGAATTCGTTATGTCTCGAGCCGTTATTGCACCATCGATCCTGTCGGCAAACTTTGCGTGTTTGGGCAATGAAGTGGATGCTGTGCTGAAAAGTGGGGCCGACTGGATTCACTTCGATGTCATGGATAACCACTATGTACCAAACCTGACAATTGGTCCGATGGTTTGCACGGCCTTACGGGAGCATGGAGTTCGCTCGCCCATCGATGTGCATTTGATGGTAACCCCGGTGGATGATCTGATCGAAGCGTTTATTGCCGCTGGTGCAAGCTCTATTACATTTCACCCGGAAGCCACACAGCACATCGACCGATCCCTGCAGATTATTCGCGATGCCGGACTCCACTGTGGTTTGGTGTTTAACCCGGCAACCCCGTTGCATGTCCTCGATTATGAGTTGGAGTCGTTGGACATCGTGCTGTTGATGTCGGTGAACCCGGGTTTTGGTGGCCAATCGTTCATTCCTTCCACTTTGGCCAAACTGGAGGCTGTACGGCGCCGCATAGATGAGACAGGAAAAGACATCCGATTGCAGGTGGACGGTGGAGTGAAGGTCAATAACATTGGCCAGATACAAGCCGCAGGGGCGGATACGTTTGTGGCGGGTTCGGCTATCTTTAATGCAGCGTCAGAGACGGATCCGAATCGCTACGACACGGTGATCGCTGAAATGAGACAAGCCCTGATTTGATTTGATTTGCCTTGGCTTGCTCTTACCATGATTTGCATTAGCTTAGTTCGAATTGCCTGAAATTAACGTGAAGTGACCTTCCCGGCCATCACGGGCCAACCGTTGCTTTCAATACTTTGCCTTTAAGCGTTGATACCGCTTTTTCGAGTGCTTGAATGACCCGATCATCTTATGTGCTGCTATGCAGTGGCCAGTCGAACATAGCTCGAATCACCCATGGAATTGCCTGGTCGCCACCGTCGAACTTAAAGGTCTGGCGATACAACGTGATGACGCACGGTGAGGCGGTGGGCGAGGGGTTTCACGAGCCATCTGATGACGTCGGCACTTACGCCAATTTTTACGCCGCTTGTATGGCTAGAGCCCACCCGGAGAAATCGATTTACGTCATCAATGTTTCGAAGGGCGGTACCAATCTGTGCCAATGGTTACCCGGCGCGAGCTCAATTAATATGATGAACGCCATCGAAAGCAACGTTGCCATTGCGTTGGATCAGATCGAAGGAGCCGATTCGGTCGATGAGATTTTGTGGTGGGGACACGAAAGCGATGCCGCGCCGACGGCCGATACGTCCTTGGATAAATTTGTCGACGACTTCTTAACTGTGATCGAACAGATTGACTCTAACCCTTGGTCGGCCCACAAGCCGCCGATCCGGCTGCATAAGTTGCACCCTGGCTGCAACCAATTAGCCGCTCACATCAATCATGCACTTGAACGCTTGGTCACGCTGAACCCGTCACGCAT
>CALFBL010000033.1 GCA_937951695.1 uncultured Granulosicoccaceae bacterium
AGTGTCTCCAACTCTGGAACGATATTTTGCGGGCCGGAAAGTCAGAAAATATTAAACCTTTCCCGTGGGCAAGACGCAAGAACTTGCCAGGGGTTGTAGAAAACTGCAGATCCGCCAGTCTTGTGTTGGCGTACTTTGCAGCCTCCCCATTGCCCTTGGCAGCGGAGGTGTAATACTGAATCGCCGTTGCTTGATCTCCAAGTGCGCTCGAGACATCACCCAGCCCGGCTTGCGCATCTTCTGTGGGTAACAGCTTCATGCTTCGTTCGAAGTCGGATTTGGCCGCGCGGTAGTTATTGTTGTTTTGGTAGACTTTGCCACGCTGCAGGTAGTAGTAGAACAGCTCATCATCTATTTGAATCGCTTTGTCGTAATTGCTTTTCGCGCTGTTCCACTGTTTCTGCTGACTGTCTATGTCGCCCAGCAACGAATAGAAATGCCCGTCGTTGGACTCAATTCGAATGGCTTGATTCGCAAGCTGCTTAGCCTGACGCAAGTTACCTGCTTTAAACGCTGCTTGCGCTTCATCAAATTTCTCGTACGCTGGCGCTGTTTGTTTTAAACGCCCCATGATGCGTTGATAGCGATCAGCGCCCACAATACCGCCAGAACCCAAACGTTTAGCGGTGGCGATATTGGCCGCAAGACGTGCCTGAGACGGCGGATGAGTGGCAAACAATCCACGTATCCAATCCTGATCCTTGGCCGCCGAGAGCCCAAGAAAGGTTCGTTGAAGATCCACAGCCCCTTGCGGATCGTAACCGGCTCGCTTCATGTACTCCATGCCGAACAGATCGGCTTCCAGCTCGGCATCACGACCATTCTTTGTGGTGATTAGCTGCCCACCCAGTCCAGCCCCGATTTGAGCCAGTTCGCCGTAACCGTTTTTAGCGCCGGCGACCGAGACCGCCACCACACCGACGGAAACAACCATTCCTCTCGAGACACTCTGGGCGCCGTGACGAGAGGCTGCATGAATGATTTCATGGCCCAACACCGCCGCCAGTTCAGCTTCGCTGTCCATTTCCAGCAGCAGGCCCCGGTTGATGGAAATTTTCCCACTCGGCAACGCCCAGGCGTTTGGCACCGAGCTGTTGATGACGTGAAATTCATACGGCAAACGAGCATCGCTGACCCGCGCTAGCTTGTTTCCGACCTCCCGCACGTAGGCTTCCACTTCCGGGTCTGCGGTGTAGTCCCCGCCTTGCATTTGGCGCAGCGGCAGGTACTGTCTGGCGCCGACTTCGGAATCCCAATTTGAACCCACCAGAACGAAATCGCGATCTCCTGTGACAGGATTCGTGGCGCAAGCGATGACGCCGATCGACATCAGGGCTGCTGCGAATATCGGTTTGAAGCGTCTTTTAGCCGTACGATGCATGAGTGCCTCTCCAAGGTATCAGTGTGGGTGCCCACCGGGGCCATGAGCATGCCCATGCGCGATTTCAGAGTCTGTGGCCGGGCGAACTTCAGTGATGGTCACGTCGAAGCGTAAATCCTGCCCTGCCAGCGGATGATTGGTATCCAAATCGAGGTTAAATTTACCCACTTTTACAACCAATGCACGCTGCCGCCGGCCTTTACCAGCATCTATCTGAATTATCTGACCAACACGGAACGATTGCTGCTTGCCATTATCAACACGCTTACGAGGCAGGCGTTGTATGCGCTCCGGGTAATGGCGCCCATAGGCTTGTCCAGCCGGGATCTCTACCGTCGCGGTGTCGCCCACAACTTTTCCATCAAGAGCGCGTTGCAGAGCGGCCAGAACATCGCGCTCCCCATAGAGGAACAACACGGGTGCGCGGTTTTCTGTGGATTCGATCAGACTACCGTCCACACCGTATAAGGAATAGTGCATGCCAATGACTTGGCCCTTGCCGATGCTAGCTTGCTCAATTGTCATTCGAAGATGTCCTTCGCCAGTGTGCCCAGAATACGTCAGTAACCGATACTAGAACCATGATAGCAATGCTCAGTAAAACCTCTGGCATCAATTTTAACTGTCGTGCGCGGGTTCGGACCGTTCTGGCCTTGCTTACCCTGCTAACGATCGCGGCGTGCTCGAACAGTAAGCTGATACTGGGACCACTTTACAACCGCCTCGACGATCAGATGCGTAAGGAGTTCAACAAACTCGGCGATTTCAACACCACCCAGTCACAGGAATTTGAAGTTCGCTTGCAAACGTATCACCTTTGGCATCGACGCAAAGAGCTGCCTCTCTACGCCGATTTAATTACCGATGTTCAACAGGCGCTGGCGTCTCCCGCCCCCAAATCGGGCGCCCAGATTCAGCAATGGTCAGAGCGTCTCGAAGAATTTTCCATGAAAGCTCGCACCTGTCATCCGGTGAACTACTCGCTCGACTTAATTCGAACGCTGAACGGAGATCAGATCGACTTCATACAGGCCCGTTTTGCCAGAGAGAAAGCAAAAAACGTCAAACGCCGCAATTCGCGAACCCGCGAGGAACGGCTTGAACGCCGGTATAACAACATAATCAAATGGTCAGGCCGTATCGGGCTGGACTTTACTGAAGAACAAAAAACGCTGTTGCGAGAAGCACTGCCGAAGCAAATCTCGTTAAGGGACGAATACCAAGCGTTGTCAACGCAGTGGAACAAGGAATTTTTTGCGATCGCCAAAGACAAGGGCGCGCAAAGCTTTAGGCTACGAATGCAGGTTCAGCTAAACCGGCTGTGGAACCTGCTCGAAAACAACCAAACCGAGGCATGGACGGCCAACCGTCAGCTGTGGAATCAGTTCGCCCTGGACTTCGCCAACACCATGACTCCCAGTCAACGTCGATGGGCGGATAGCTGGTTGGGTAAGCTGGCTAGCACCTTACGCGACATGTCCGATGATTCGGTGCGCTTCGAGACTCGCAATCGGCGCGCCGGTGACTCCAATATGGGCTGCGTGTAACGCAGTTGCAAGGCGATCTGTTCAGCATCATGCAAGGTGCGAATGCGGGTAAAAAGCGCTTGCGCTTCTGGGTAAGTCCGCCTTAAATACGCCAACCATTGCTTGGTGCGATTACCCACGTAGCGTGGGTTTTGCGCATCATAGCGTTCAAACTGGGTGGCAATAAACGGCAGCAACTGCTCCCACGGCATGGGTTGAACCTCAGCGTCATCGTTCAAAATTCGCAGCGCAAGATCAGGAGCGGCGAGCGCGCCGCGGCCAAGCATCACCGTCTTGCAGCCACTGGCGAGCCGCGCGTCAATTGCATCAGCCACCGACCAGATCTCCCCGTTGATCCGAATCGGCATCGCCACCGGCGCAACGGAACTCACTCGATGCCAGTGAGCCGGCGGCTTGTAACCGTCAAACTTGGTTCGGGCGTGAATCGCCAGTTCGTCCGCACCGCCGGTCAACGCAGCATCGACGATCTCCTCGAGTTGATCGGCGTTGTCGTAGCCCAGCCGAATTTTCACACTCACAGGCGTCGATCTCGACACCGCCTGCCGCACAGCCGCAACGATCGAATGGACCCGGTCCGGCTCGCGCAACAAAATCGAGCCTCCCATGCTGTTGTTCACCGTTTTTGCTGGGCAGCCAAAATTTAAATCCACCCCAGCTGCCCCCAGAGATTCCGCTCGCGCGGCATTCTCGGCCAAGGCTGCCGGATCACTGCCCAGCAGCTGCACAAACACCGGCACACCTGAGGTTGTGGTGCCGCCCCGATGCAACTCCGGGCACAGCCGGTAAAAACAGCGCGGCGGTAACAACACATTCGTGACGCGAACAAATTCGGTAACGCACCGCGAGTAGCCACCCATCGATGTCAGGAACTCCCGCATCGATGCATTGATCACCCCTTCCATCGGCGCCAGCACGACGCCTTGGGCTCCCAACCGATCGGAGTGGGCGTTGGTCGGGATTAGCGGCGTGGTCGACGTCGGGTGTTGGCTCTGGGGAACTGTCATGCTTACATGATACTGGCTCTGCGGACCCCAGATCCGTACACTGCGCAACTTATGGCGATTCAATGGTTCCCGGGCCACATGCACAAGGCCCGCAAAGAAATGGCGGCGGCCTTGCCAAGCGTCGATGTCATCATCGAAGTGTTGGACGCAAGGCTTCCGTACAGCAGTCAAAACCCAATGCTCGACACGCTGCGCGCAGACAAACCCGGCATCCGAGTGTTGGCAAAGGCTGATTTGGCCGATCCTGTGCTAACCGACATCTGGAGCGCAGCTCTCAGTACCGACACGATTGATGTCCTTGCGCTAACCCAGACCGAACCCGGAGCCTGCAAGCCGCTTCTGCAATTACTCAGCGCCCGGTTCAAGCCCATGCCAAATCAACTCAAGCCGCGCGTCGCCATGGTGGTCGGCATCCCCAATGTGGGCAAGAGTACGCTGATCAATGCGTTGGCCGGACGCGTCATTGCCAAAACCGGCAACGAACCTGCCATTACCAAGCGCCAGCAACACGTGCGCTTAAACGATCACTGGTCCCTAAAAGACACGCCTGGTGTGCTGTGGCCGAACGTGGAGAATGTGAACAGTGGCTTTCGACTCGGTGCTGTGGGTTCGGTGCGTGACACCGCGATGGACAGCACAGAAGTGTGCCTGACAATGCTCGATTACGTGCAAGTGGCTTACCCGGCAGGACTGATTGCGCGCTATGGCCCAGACATCATCGTTGCACACGACAGCACGCAAACACTGGAACGCATTGGCAAACTGGCAGGCTGTCTGGGTGCACGCGGCCATGTCGATTACGATCGCGCAGCTCGGGTTGCGCTGCAAGATTTTCGCACCGGCAACCTGGGGCTGATCACGCTGGAGACGCCGCAGATGCAATCAGTAGAGGAAGCGTTGGTGATCGAACAGCGCGCCCACAAGGCAGCTGCGAAAAAACACAAACGCGAGGCGCGCAAAGCGGGCCGAAAACGATGACGTTCCAGCTCCCACGGGCAATTTACCTACTCAGTGTCTGCAACGGCTTTCTGTTTATCAACCAATCGTTGCTGATCACCATCTCGGCGCTCATCGGGTTTCAACTGGCCGACGATAAACGCTGGGCGACCTTACCGCTGGCCCTGCAATTCGCCGCCATCATGGTCACCACCGTACCGGCCTCGCTGTTCATGGGGCGCTTTGGTCGGCAAGCGGGCTTCCTATTGGGCAACACGCTGGGCATTGTGGGTTCGGTCGTGGCGCTGTACGCGCTGTTCGCCCACAACTTCGAGGGGTTTTGTGTGGCGACGACTTGTTTCGGTATGTTTGCAGCCTTTGCTAACTACTACCGATTTACCGCAGCGGAGCTCGTCGATGCAGAGAAGAAAAGTGTGGCGATCTCCTGGGTCATGGCAGGCGGTGTTATCGCGGCGCTGATCGGTCCGAACCTAGCCAATTGGAGTTCGAAACTGTTTAACGCCGAACCCTTTGCCGGGCCCTTCGCAGCTCTCATTGTCGTGTACCTGTTGTCTATTGGCTTGGTGTTGGCGGCGAGACTGCCACCGCCGGACAATACCGTCTCGACAGATCCCGTGCGCCCGCTTGGGCAAATCATCACACAACCGGTATTCGTGGTGGCCGTACTGTGCCAGATGCTCGGCTACGGCACCATGAACCTGGTGATGACGGCAACGCCGCTGGAAATACAAACGCATGGCCTGGGCATGAGTAGCACGGCGTTGGTCATTCAATGGCACGTATTCGCGATGTTTGCGCCGTCGTTTTTCACCGGAAGTCTTATCCGGCGGTTCGGCCTTATACCGGTATTGATCACAGGCGTTTTTGCCGGCTTGATTGTGGTATCGATCAACCTCACCGGCCAGACTCTGGCTCACTTCGTTATCGCGCTAATACTGCTCGGCATTAGCTGGAATTTTCTCTTCGTCGGGGGTACCACACTACTGACCGATACTCACCGCCCAGCCGAAAAATCGCGCACACAGGCGATCAACGACCTGTTTGTCTTCAGCACCGTGACCGTTACCGCATTATCGGCCGGTGCACTGCATTACCAATTCGGTTGGCGAGTGATTAATTTTACCGTGCTACCCCTTTACGCCATTGCCGCGATAGCCATCGCGTGGCTGTACAGGATTCAAATACGCTCCACAAAAATCAACACATCAGACTGAACGGAGTCGACCCAGTCACGCCTCAAACTCCTGCCTGTGTAGATGAAGGAACCGCTGACGATACGGTGGTTATCAGAC
>CALFBL010000034.1 GCA_937951695.1 uncultured Granulosicoccaceae bacterium
GTTTAATCAGGTGGGGTTGCGCGCCAGCTTGGGGGCTGCTATGACCCTACTCAGCGTCGTATTATTTGTGGGTTGTTCCGGCTATGGCAAGCACATGGGACCGCCCAGAGAGCCACGCAAAGAGAAAAAAGCCCGTCTTGCCCGTGAGGCGGCTGCAAAGACAGCGGCACACACCAATGCGTGCGCCACTACAAAACCGTCTTCAAAAACGGAATAGTGATGCGACGTTTGGCTTGCAAGGAAGCCTCGTCCAAACGCATCACGCAACAACGCAATTGGGTTATGTCGCGTGGGTAGCGTTTGAGCATGTACGGGACGACATCATCATTCCAGGTTAAATCTCTCGCCATTAGCAACTGCTCCAGCGCGTCGTGCAAGACATCGTCGCGCAAGGGCTGCACATGAAACTCTGGCCCCCAGTGCAGCCGGGTGATCAAGTCAGCCAAGGTGAACGCCGAGTCTTCTAGAAGACAGTTGATGCTCATCAACAATCGGGTATCGGATTCACGGCAACGATTAAGGGCGTGAAACAAAGATTCCTGCGACTGATTCGCCAGATACTGTAAGTCATCCAGACACACCAAATCACTGTCCTCGACACCGACCAACGCGTCGGCGTCGTTTAGGTTGTCACCAGCGAGGTAGGTGATTCTTGAACCGATTTCGCTGGCCGCGTGGCAAGCGGCGGTTAGAAGATGGGTTTTGCCCACCCCATTCTCACCCCACAGCAGTATTTGCGACTCATCACTGCGGGCTTGAACCATCGCTTGAATTGTGGCAACCGCGACCGAATTCTCGGCGCTGACATGAAAAGCATCGAAGGTCTGCTCCGCTTTGACACCGATCGATAAAGCGAGTTGTCGCATCAAGGTGCGCTAGCGAAAGTAATCGAAAGCAACATCCACCGCCGGCGTCGACCCATCGGGGAACACTGGACGTGCTGTTTCCGTCAAGCCGCTTACTTGCGCTAGACGGGCACGAACCTGCGCCAAGGCGGAACGCGGCTGCACCGCGATGACGATGCCGCGATCACGCACCTCTTTGGTGTACACCGAACGCGTGCCTTCTATTCCCCGGACCAGCTCCAACAGCGCAGCGTAGTCCGTTATGGATTCCACACCACTAAAATAGATGGTGGATTCGGATGCAAGTGGGGCGGGTGAAAACGATGTGGTGGCGGCAGTGTTCGCCGCCGAGTTCGCCACTGACGAGCCCCCTAAAGAGCTTGCAGCCACGCTACTGGTGGTGCGAGAAGGCGCCATCCATGTCAACCCCATTTGCAGCAGCTCATCGAGCGTGCTGGCTTCGAAGGTTTCACTGATGAGTTGATCCCCTGCGATTCGCAGCCAATTGCCTTGCCAGCCCACAGGCTGTAAGCGACGGATGTCGGCTGAAACGATGGCAGGGGTTGTGTAGCGCAGCGATGCATTCAACACAACATCCTGTTCCACACTGAGTTGCTCGCTTCCACCAAGCGAGTTGATGTCGGCGGTGTCGGCGGCAGGAAACAACAGCACAATGCCACTGCCACCGGCAATCTCACGCGCGCGTTGCATGACTTTGCCGCCACTGCTGCCACCAATCAGTAAGTCGTTGCCGCCGTCGCGAATCACCAACCACGCCAGAGCGCTGCGGAAACTCACCGCAGGCGAGACTTCCGTTGCAGTCGATTGCGCTTGACCTTCGATCACTTGCGATATGCGATCGCGATCAAAGCGCACTTTAATAATCTGAGTCGCCTCACCGGTGTTTTGCACCCGATCCGTTACTGGGGTGGTCGCCGAGATTACCTCACCGGCAGCCGGAGCGCGGTAGCTGAATTGCACCACATAGTTTTTCGCCCGTGCCAAGGCGTTGCGCACATCGGTTCGACTGAGCAAGGTTTTATCGCCCGCGTTATCGAGCAATACCCGCCGCATCGCAATCCGGTAAGCCGCATCCTGTTCCGCAGGCGATCGATCAGCCACCGCGACCTCCACCGTATAGCCATCTTGAGCCAGCGCCCAAAGCGGCGCCAACAGCAGGCTGAGCCCCATCAGTACCGATGCGATATTCGCACGTAAGGACATGACTTTGTTCTCCAGAATCTCGTCCGCGGAGCATCGCCTGCAGACCTTAGAGCGTATGATGTCACACATGACTGACGATACGCGCTCCGATGCCCTTGCCTATCGCGACGCGGGCGTCGATATTGAAGCTGGCAATCGCTTGGTGGATGTCATCAAGCCCTATGTGCGGAGCACTCACCGGCCCGGCGTTATTGGCGGCATAGGTGGGTTCGGCGGGCTTTTCGAACTGCCCGCAGGTCAATGGACACAACCGGTATTTGTCTCTGGTACCGACGGAGTGGGCACCAAATTGCGACTCGCCATCGATCTGAACATACTCGATACTGTGGGCATCGATCTGGTTGCCATGTGCGTCAATGACATCGTGGTAACCGGTGCAGAACCGCTGTGGTTCCTCGACTATTTTGCCACCGGTAAACTCGATGTTAACAACGCCGCTGAAGTCGTTCGAGGCATTGCCAACGGTTGCCAGCAAGCCGGTGTCGCGTTACTCGGTGGCGAGACCGCCGAGATGCCTGGCATGTATCAGGCCGGGGATTTCGATCTGGCAGGTTTTGCCGTCGGCGTCGTTGATAAGCCCCATCTCATTCAGCCCTTGTTGGTGCAGGTGGGCGATGCCATTATTGGCATCGCATCCAACGGACCTCACTCCAACGGTTATTCGCTGATCCGTAAAATTCTTGAACGCGACTCCCCTGACACGGCCTTTGGCGATTCAACCTTGGGCGAGACCCTGCTCCGCCCAACGCGCATTTACGTTAAGGCCTTGCTGGACGTGTTGGCACACCAGAGCGTTCACGGGATGGCGCACATCACCGGTGGCGGCCTGACCGAAAACATTCCGCGCTGCCTGCCCGCCGGTACTCGCGCACTAATTTCTGAATCCGCGTGGGAGCTGCCACCCGTTTTCCAATGGCTACAACAAACTGGCAACCTCAGTGACCAGGCCATGTGGCTGACCTTTAATTGTGGGTTAGGGATGGTCGTAATCGTCCCGGAGGAGGAGGCCGAGCCCACCATTGCGCGGCTAAACGCGCAGGGAGAAACAGCGGCCCGGATCGGTGAGATCGCTGCAGCCACAGAGGCATCGGCTGCCGCCAGCGTTGATCGTCTGGCATGACTCGACTTGTGGTGCTTATTTCAGGCCGCGGCTCGAACATGCAAGCAATCGTCAAAGCCTGTGCAACGGGTGAGATCGAGGCCAATGTGGTCTCAGTGATTTCCGACCGTGCCGACGCTGCCGGACTTGAGTTTGCTCGAGCAAACAAGCTGCACACTGAGGTCTGCGACCATCGCCAATACTCTGGTCGCAGTCAGTTCGATACAAAGCTGAAAAATCTGATCGACCAGTCCAAACCGGACTGGATCGTGCTTGCTGGTTTCATGCGCATTTTGGGCGCTGAACTTGTGCAAGGGTACGTCGGTCAAATGATCAATATTCACCCGTCATTGCTGCCCAAATACCCCGGGCTGGATACGCATGAGCGCGCACTGGCCGCTGGGGATGTGGAACACGGCGCAACCGTACATTTTGTAACCCCGGAATTAGACGCAGGACCGATAATTGATCAGGTAATAGTACCCATACTGCCAGGCGATACCGGTCAAACTCTGTCCGCCCGAATACTAAAACACGAGCACGCGTTGCTGGTAAATGCCTTAAAGCGCTGCGTAAATGGAAAAATTGAATTCACGGGCTAGTCTGTTACTGGAGATCCTACACCTGTGAGTCAGTGAAGAAATACATGCTTATTGACACTGCCACAATCTATCAACCCAGCGCCTTGCGTGCTGGGTGGAATCAACTGACCGCTAAGGCACTTGCAACGGGGTTACTTACCTCTGCCATGATGCTCTATCACCCGTCTGCGTGCGCCGAGACAAATAGGACCTGGCCGCTAAACAATCCACTTGTATCTTTCTCCGCCACCTATTCCGTGGGCAACAACTTTATCGTCGCTGGCGAGGCGGTGGTGGAACTCAAACACGCCGAGAGCGGCGGCGAGTGGCGTTACTCGTTAAAAACAAAGCCCAAAGGCGTCTTCAAAATAGCGGGCCGCGGTCACCTGCGAGAAGTCTCCATATTTGAGGTAGTGAACGGAATTGACGGCGACATTATTCAGCCAAAACTGTATCAGTTACGCCAAGACAACCAACAGAAACGCTCGATTGATGGGAGCTTTAACTGGGATCAACACGTGTTGTATTTTCGTCACGGAAGCGATACCGACACGACAGAGATCACTAGCGGCACCCTAGATCGAATGACCATGACGCTAACCATGATGAGCAATCTGACTGACGATTTTGAAGATACTATCGTTGATGTGTTCGACGGCGGCCGGATCAAACAACTTCAATTAGTTAGCCAAGGTAGCGAAACCATCACGACCGCCCTTGGCAAGCTGGATACCGTGGTTGTTCGAAGCAGCACTGTGGGGGGGAGTTCTCGAGAAACCATTACCTGGTTTGCACCCAAATTGAATAACGTCCCCGTTAAAATTGAACAGCGCAAACATGGCGAGCTGGTCGCACGACTCTCAATCAAACGTTACGAGGCAGACGAGTAGTGTTCGAATCGCTAGAACTGTTTTTCAAAGATGGCGCGCAGGCGATAGTCGGGGGTGTCGTCGTCTACCGGTTCTTCACCGGTTGGCATCGGCACTTGCACTTGAGCTGAGAAGGTAAACCCTGGACGTTGCCAGAAGAGACTCGGGTTCAAAAACCATTCGCCTTTATATTCTTCATCGGCTGACTCTTCATCGTGCAGGTCAAAGTTGCCTTGCAAACTCAACAGCCAAAGCGGTGACGCTGCGTCGAGACCAGTGAAGCCCAGGCGCAACCCCGTAGTGACATCCAGCGAGACCACATCATCTCGAGGATCTCCACCATCTTCATCAGCAAACTGTTGCAGGTTAACATCAAACCCACCGTACCAGAGCTTTCCCAGTCGCCCATAAGAGACGCCCAACAGACTGCTGCTGACCAAATCGGTGCTGTCGGCCTGATCGTCGTTGTGCTCAATCCGGACACCCGCTGAATAGGCAAAGCCCTCGTGCAGGTCGGGTAAAATCTCGTTGAAGAACAAGCCTCGAGCGTTATTTTGTCGTACTTCCATTCTGGGGGTACCAAACATGTTCAGGCCGTAAGCACCCTCGCGACTGAATTTAGGCATCGTTGGCCGCAACCTGAACGATACTTCTGTGCGCACGTCATAGTCGGAGTAATCCGTGGCATCGATATCGTTCTCATCCACCCGACTGAATTGCAGCGTGTCGATCAGCTCGGTATCGAGGTCGAACGATGTTGACTCAGCTGCATTGATGTCTATCGTGGGTGCCGATGTGTCGGCCGATGCGACTTGATAAAATAGCAACGCAGCACTAACCCCCCCAAGGCGAGCGAGTCTCCTGAGTGCGTCTACTGCAGCGCTGTGGGGCTGGTCTCGCATGAAGCCTATTAAATAATGCCTGTCGTAAAAAAACAACACTGTTCATGGCAAACTTGTGGAAATTTAACCATTTGTTTGATGATTTACATCAATCAGATGAAATGAGACTGAATATGGATCCCAACAGTTCCCCATCCGATGATTTGGATGACGAATCGTGGAGCAACGAGGAACGTGGCCCGAGTCGCAGCCAAGTGCGCCGCGAAGCTCTAGCCGTGCGTTATCTTGCCATCGAAATCGGTGGGCTCAGCCCGTCGGCACGGGCGCAGCTGCCGTTGCCCGATGATCTGGTGGCCGGTATGGACGAACTTGATCGCATCAGCCACAAAAACGCGCGCAAACGGCACATCGGTTTTCTGTCCAAGCTAATGCGCAATATGGATCTTGAACCGATAGAGACAGCTATGGAAATGCGCCGTCAGGCCGCCCGGGCCAATTCCCACGTTCACCACAGGATCGAACAATGGCGTGACCGGTTGATGGGGATAGACAATCAGCCCGACCCGAAAACAGCCCTCACCGAGTTTCTGAATCAATACCCGAACGCCGAGCGTCAATCGCTGTCCCAACTGCAGCGAAAAGTATTACAGGAATTGAATCGTTTATCAGAAAATCCGGAACACGATACCGACACGGCTCATCGGCAACCGCCAACCGCTCGTCAACTGTTCAAGTTCGTCCGTGATGTCGTTACCGAATCGTCCTGACGAGCAGCAGCACAAGCACCGACGCATGCACCGAACACGGTGCACTTTGAGCGTTTTGCTTGGATTAGCTGTACTGATGCTCTCAGCCTGTGTCACCACAAACACGCCTGGTTCGCTACCGACCCGCGTTGCCAGCGTGGGCAATCCAGTGGTGCAACCGACGCAAATTGAATCCCAGCCTGAGCAAACCAGCACAACGGCACATGCTGAGATCGCCCCCGGGGTTCAGGGACGGCTAAACGACAGGCGCTTGAGTGAAATCAGCGGGCTAGCCGTTTCTCAGCGTGTGCCCAACCGTCTGTGGGCGATAAACGACAGCGGCAATCGGGCGCAGCTGTTCGCCCTGGACTTTCAAGCTCAACTGGAGGCTACATACGATATTGAGGGCGCTAATCGCGACTGGGAAGCACTGGCGCTAAGCACCATCGACGAAGTTCCCTATTTGCTAGTGGCCGATGTTGGCGATAACCTGCAACGGTATTCGGAATCGTACATTCACTTTATTAAAGAACCCGACAACGATTCCGACACCAGCACGCCACTGACACACGCGTTTACCGTAACGTTTCGCTTTCCCGATGGGCCGCACAACGTTGAAGCGATGGCGGTCACTGACCAACAATTGCTGCTGATTACAAAAGAGCGATTATCGCAAGACGGCGCGATCGTACCCAGTCGCATATACCGTCTACCCGAACCGGTCTCTAACATCGACCCCGCAGGTACCGCTGTAGCCGAGTTTATTGGCTTCCTTGCGCAACCCAATCGCGGACTGAGGGTGGGTTTAGCCACCAAACTGTTAAACATAGACCCCTTGCAACCCACTGATATGGTGATCAACGAAGCGGGAACTCAGGCGTATGTATTAAATTACCTTCAGGTGCTCAATTATTCGCGCCTGCGCAATGAAACATGGGGTGAGGCGTTTGCGAAAGTACCGACGATCTTTTATCTACACGGTTTACGTCAAGCCGAAGCCATCACGGTTGCTACAAATGAGACGCTGTGGCTAACCTCCGAACAGCACGGTTCCCCTCTGGTGGCCATCAGCGGAAACCGATCTGACGTGCTCTCATCAGCAAGCCCTTGATGCACGAGCGCTTGACGGCTGCCGGTGTTTGATGTGTTTGTCGACGCCGGTACCAACCGGCCACTGCCAGCATGACCATCAACGCGCCTCCGGCTGAGCCACCACCCTCGGCGCTGAACGAGGATGCCACGACATCATCATCTGTGGCGTCGACTTCCGCTGAATCCGCGGTGCTGATGAGAACTGGAATATCAGCAGGTGCTTCCGACGGCTCGCTTTCTTCGGCACTGGGCATAGGTTCTTGGTCCGCGGCGCTATTCGTGCTCGTGTCGAGCATTACGCTTCGAATCCAGTCAGCGAAAATTGTCACGTTCGTATAGACGCCTGGAATGCCTTCCAGAGCGCAACCCACGCCAAAACTTGTTATGCCTGCGATAGCTTGCTGGCCGTCGCTCTGCAAGCTATACAGAGGTCCTCCCGAATCCCCTTGACAGCTATCGCGCCCCCCTTCTGGAACACCGGCACACACCATAGTTTCATCAATTTTTCCGGCGTAAACAGACACGGTGTTACAGATGTCGCTTGGTTGAGCAAGTAGGTCGACCGCATTCAACTGCGTAGGGAACTGGATGCTTCCGGTTTCGAACGTGAACACGGTCGCCCCCCAACCCGCAGCGGTCACCAACTCGCCCTCAACGAGCTCGCGTTCGTGTAGAGGAGCTATAGACGCGGACACCGGTGCATCTAGGCGCAGCAACGCAAGGTCATTACCGTTAGCGGACGAGATGTAATTTTCCGCGACGATGATTTCAATCACGTCCAGATCTTCACCGACCGGATTGAGCAAATCATCCGTGTTAGCGATGATTTTTATGTCTGACGGAGCACTGACGGTGTCAAACGATACAACGCAATGTGCAGCGGTCAAAACCCACGTATCGGCGATCAGAGTGCCGGCACAAAATTGCGCATCAAAGTGCGACCGACCAGGACTTGCGAGCACGGACGCATTCAGCAGTGCAACGATCGACGGCGCAGAATCGATCACGATAGGCTGACCACCGACGATTCGCGTGGTGTTCGCAAATGTCGATCCGGCAAACCATGCACACGCCACAGCTGCAATGCACTGGATCGGTTGTTTGATGTACATGGTTCAATCCTTAATTTTCGTTAGAGTCGACGAAGATCTCGTTGTCATCGCCACCAAACGCACACCAGAACCTCGGCGGGTGATTTGCAATACTCCAGTCGCGAATGCTACCCCGATTGTATTTTAGATTCCCGTTCTTGCGCGAGTAAACCGCTCAGTCATGATGCCAATAGTTCGACTGGCTCACACGGATCCAGCTCGAACCAGCGCTGGCTCAGGCTCTCTACCCGGTATAGGGCTTTGCGTGCAGTCGCAATAGGTTTCGGAATTGAAACGAAGGTAGTGATGGGCGACGAGTATCGCTAGGGCAAAGCCTCGGGCGCTAGCGCTGGCAGGCAACTAACGTGACAGCGGTTTGAATTGAGGATTGTCCCAGGCGCCGGTTAACGAAAATCGTTTTAAACCGATACGATCAAAATCCACTCCGGCAGCTTTTAATACGCCTCCAGCAATCAGCGCACCTATTCCAGCAGTAGCGCCACCGGTGATAACGCCAATGATGGGCAGCGCCGCGCTGACTCGGGGCAGTATCGACACTCGCTGATCAAACTCTTCGGCCACAAGGTCTGTGGTACCGGTGATGTCGATCACCCCGACCGGACCATTCAGTTGAACCAGACGCATGTCGGCAATGCCTGAGTCGATGGCGATGTTCCCGGTGATCGTGTCAAAATCCAGCCCCTCGCTGACCAAATCGGAGAAATCGAGATTGAATCGGCGCGGCAATGTTTGCAGCGCGAACAAGCCGAAAAAACGCGCAGCCCCTGGCTCTATCTGCAGCAACTGCCCACGCTTCATCTCAAGATCTGCATAACCCCCAAGCACTTCAAGACTGGGCGCATAAATCGCATCTGGCCAATTTAATGAGGCGGTAACCCGCCCTTCGCCCTTCGCCACTACACCGGGAAAACCCAGATCGGCCATCGCCTCGCCAAAATTACTGCTTTGCAGCGTTAGGTTCAACTGAGCCGTTTGAGCGTTAGCAAGCGTCGGATTTACGTTTTGCGGATCCACCAGATGCCAATAGCCATCTCCAATAAGTTGCGTCACGCCCGTGGCAAAGCCAAACGTAACAATCTTCATACCGGCAAGATCGGGCTCTGCGTAAATGCGCAGATTGCTCAATTGCATCGACGACCAGTGGAACGCGTTGACGTGAATATCGACCGGAGGAAGCGTGGTGGGGTCAAGCCGTTGAACAGGCTCGTTTGTTTCATCAGCACCACTGGCAAGCGCGTCAATCAGGAATTTGTCGGCGTAATTAATTCGCGCCTTGATATCAACATCCCGGCGCCAGTGTTCACGCGGATAACGCAGGCTGCCTTTGAGATGCAGGTTGTTAATTAAAAAGTTGATGTAGTTATCATCGGTGTTGATTTTGAGACTGACACCACCGATGCGTGTATTGCCCGCGCTCATTTGATGACCAATCACATCAACCGATATTGGCAATATAGGTTTTGGTGGCCCATCAGGTTTCGGTATGGCTTCTATAATTTTTGCAACGTCCTCAATGAGCCCGTCCAGACTGACTACATCGGTGCGTCCGCTGATTCGAATACCGTCCGGTGGTTGTTCCTCGCCCAACGACTCACTCAATTTAATCGCCAGACCTTGCATGCCATCGCCTTTTGCCGTGGCAATGAGTATATCGGTTTCCGGATCGGCGCGATCACCAAAGGTTAAGCGCCAGATTTGTGGATTCTTGATCGTTCCTGTGCTCGCTCTGAACCGGGTGCTTACTCGCAGTGGCAATTCCTGATTGGAGCTTTTACCAAAAGGATCTGCCAGCGATACCCGGGTGCCGATCATGTCGCTGACGACCGTTAATGAAATCCCGTCACGTGCAAGACGTTGTGGATCATGGGGAATCATGGCATCAGCCCGCCAGCTGGAACTGCCGGTAACAAACTGAGCGACGGGTAAATCGAATTGCTCAAGCAGTTTTTGCCCTGCCAAAACGGTGCGCACCGCGACATCCGTACGCCGTTCTCGACCCTCACCCACCGTTGCTGCATTTAGTCGCACTTTTGCGCCAAACAACAACGCCTCGACTGTTCTCAGTTCAACGCCATTCTCGTTGAACCCGATAGCACCGCGCACGTTCGTCAAGGGCAAATCTTCCAGTGCTGACAGGGTGATATCGCTGTCGGTCAGGAACACATTACCGCGCACCTGAACCGGCCAGACGCTTTCCCCTTTCACAAACCCATCCGGACGAGTCAGCGGACTAACCACCGTTACTTCAACCCTTGCCGGTCCATTGACCGAAGAGTCATCGATGACCGGGCCAATGAAAGCGTGCAATGGCCCCGCCGAACAAAATTCCACCATGTCGTGAAGCGGGGCGTTTGACGACATCGATAACGCCAGCGTCGGGTTGCTTGCCAGGTCAGCGATAAACACTTCAGCGGTATCCACCGGCAATTCTTCAACCATACCCGACTCAAATTTGGTGCGCAGTCCGGTGTGGTCGAACACCACCCGCCCAACGAGCTCGGTTGCGTCCGGCCAATTCTCCCAATAACGTAAGGTGAAATCGCTGACGTCAAATTCGGCTTTAACCACACTGGCCCCCGGTTCAGCACCTTTAAGGTTTGTCAGTTCGGCTAAGGTTCCAGACACCTCAAACGAACCGTTGCTGACGTTGCCTTTTCGCAACGCCATTTCCAGCCACTCTCGAGGTGCTTGAGGCATCCACGGCTGCGTAAGCCAGGGCTTTACATCCAACACGGTGCCAGCGCTAAAGGTTCCGCTTACATCGAATCTTGGCGTCTCTGCCTGTGCTGTGGTCAGCGCGTGATCAATATTGAGCTTCAGAGTTTCATGCAGCACCGACAACTCACCAACAAACGATTGTTGCGCTAGATCAACGCGAGCCTCCCAGCTCACTTCGTCAAGACTTAATAGATCATCGCCCAACGCGAGAACGGATGCAGGCAACGCGGAGGTCCGTACTGCTATGCGTTGCGTCGGCAAAGAGACCGAGCCGACACCATCCACAATATTCATGTCAACCCTGGGTACATGGCCACCGGGATGAGCAGCAAACGGCAACCAAGAAGTGTCGTCGAGCTGCGCGACCAGCGTGAAACTCTCCATCGGGTTTACCAAAGACAACCGGACATCGGCCCGACGGATCTTGGACGACAGCGACGAGCCCTGAAGCCAAGCGGTTAACTCGCTTGGCATGGCAGTAGGCACCAGGGCGTTCATGGTGTCCAAAATGGGTGTCAGTTCAGTCTCAGCCGTGCTTAACGCAACCCATTGAGGCTTAAGCCCATCACTCTTCGAGCCGAATTGAATCTCGTCAAACACACTCTCGGCTCCAGAATGCCCCACCACCACATCAGAGGCGACAAACCGCCATCCACCCGAGGGTTCCCGATCCCAGACTAAGTTGCCAAACAAAGAGTCTATCTCCGGATCATTATCGACCGATTGTTCGACGGCTGTTCGACCACTGATGCGTTGTACCTTGCCTTTTTTTAGCTCGCCCCACAATTCAAGCTGCGCGTTCGTTCCACGCTCAGCCAAACCCTTCAACACAGCGTGCTCTATGCCGTAACTATTAAAGATCTGCGCAACACCGGCTGAGTTTAGGTCAGCGGCCTTAAGGTAAAAATTGCCCGCAGCGGTCGCTAAATCTTCAACATCCGCGCTAAGATCAATACCCATTTCAAATTTATCACCCAGCTCAGGCGGTAACGACAGATCCATTCGCACTTGGTGCAGATCGTCTTTATTTTCTACGCGAATGTTGATGTTTTCAATCACCACGTTATTGTTGTCGGGCAGTTGCAGCGTCAACTGCGTATCCAGCATCCCGACACGTGAGGCGTTCAGTAGCCAGGCAACGGCGTTAAAACCCTTAACCGATTTGACCGGTGTCGATTCTCCCACTTGTCCATCGGCGATAGGCGGGATTGATCTGCCAACGGCTTGGTTAACACCACTTATCCCAAGACCTGTGTCTGGGTCGTAAGCGATGGCAAGCGTCGCCCCGACTAGTGTCAATTCGTTGATCACCGGAGCTCGAGCAAATAGCGAACGGGGCACATTAAAATCAACCAGCACTTCATCAAAATTCGCCTGACGACCTTGCGGGTCGGTGAGCTGCACACCCATCGCGCGCAGTACGGGTCCACTTCTCACCCAACGCGTGTTCAGTTCGTCAATACTAACCGGGCTTTGCATGTACTCACTCAGTCTGTACTCGAGCGACGGTTTGTACGCTGCCAGAAACGGCAATCCAATACGCGCGCTGGCGGTCAAGATCGCGATAAACACAATGATGAGAAGGAGTAATATTAGGGACACGCGCAGCAGCCCGCGCGCGACTGCCGCGCCACCTCGATGCCAGGGACGAACGCGCTTTACCGATTTATTGATCGCCCGTTGCATCTACTGGATTACCACGTCGTACTGGTCACGTATGTAGAACTGCTCGGTTTGCAAACGAATCGGTACGCCAACAAAATCCTGCAATTCTGCGAATTCGTCCGAGCGCTCTTCGCTAAACCATTCCACCAGCTCAATTGAGGCGAGCACCAGCACGTTTTCAATATCAAATTGCCGAACTTGTCGGATGATTTCACGACTGATTTCAAAACCGATGGTTTCCACTGTTTTCAGCATGCCGCGACCGGCACACACAGGACACTCCGAACACAGCACTTGCTCCAGACTCTCTCGGGTACGCTTTCGGGTCATTTCCACCAAACCCAGCGCCGATACATCCGACACTTGCGTCTTGGCGTGATCTTTATCGAGCGCTTTTTCCAGTGCACGCAAAACCTGACGTTTATGTTCAACGTCGTTCATGTCGATGAAGTCGATAATGATGATGCCACCCAGATTGCGCAGTCGAAGCTGACGCGCAATGGATTGAGCCGCTTCAAGGTTGGTTTTAAATATAGTCTCTTCGAGGTTGCGCCGCCCAACAAATGCACCGGTGTTGATGTCAATGGTGGTCATCGATTCGGTTTGATCGATAACCAGATAACCGCCGGATTTCAACGACACTTTTTTGTTCAGTGCCTTATCGATTTCATCGTCGACTCCATGCAGATCGAAGATTGGGCGCTCACCAGGGTAGTGTTCGAGTTTGTCGCACAGTTCCGGAACGTATTCGGTACAAAAATCCACGCTCGTCCGCCAAGTCTCACGGGAATCGACGCGTATGCGTTCTACTTGTTCGCCGCGGATATCTCGCAGCATGCGTTGCACGAGCGGCAAATCGTGAAAAATAACATCGCCAGGTTGGGCCGTCTCACGCCGCGTTTGCAGCCCTGCCCAGACTTTTCTCAGGTAGGTCAAATCGGAGACAATGGCCTCGTCGCTTGCGCCATCGGCCGCAGTCCTTACGATGTAGCCCGCTTTGCTGTCACCCCGAGCGCACTCGATTACGGTACGCAGGCGCGCCCGCTCCTCGTCACTGTCAATTTTAGTCGATATTCCGATATTGGTCTCGTAAGGCATCATCACCAGATACCTTGACGGCACTGTCAAGTTTGATGAAACCCGGGCCCCTTTGGTACCCAAAGGATCCTTGACCACCTGTACCGCTAAACGCTGCCCCTCGTGCAGCAGTTTGGTGATGGGCTGTACGCTGCGCTCGCCGTCTGCCCCGAGCGTTTCACACCCAGCAATATCAGACACATGAAGAAAGGCGGCTTTATCCAAACCGATATCGATGAAAGCGGCATCCATACCCGGTAACACCCGATTGACCTTGCCTAAGAATATTGTTCCGACCAGGCCAATTTTTTGAACCCGCTCGATCCAAACTTCGGACAACATCCCGTTTTCAACCGTGGCGACACGAGTCTCTTGCGGGGTCACATTAATAAGCAGTTCTACAGTCAATTCGTTCTCAGTGGTTAAAACCGGCCTGTGCGAGCCAGACGGACGTCTCATGAAGGGGAAGCCCAACCACATTACTGTAGCTGCCCCGGATGCCAGTCACAAATCGTGCGCCGAGGCCCTGAATGGCGTAGCCGCCAGCCTTCCCTATCGGTTCACCACTGTGCCAATAACTCAGCGCAGAAGCCTCGGATATCGGAGCGAAGACAACATCAGTGACAACAACTTGTCGCAGAATACCTACCCCGTCGTACAACGCTAACCCAGTGGCTACCTGATGTTCCGAATCGCTAAGGGCAGCCAACATCTGCAGAGCCTCTTCTCGATCCTTAGGCTTTCCAAAAATGCA
>CALFBL010000035.1 GCA_937951695.1 uncultured Granulosicoccaceae bacterium
TGATCGGCCTATCGTCAATCTGGTGGCTCAAAATAGTGGCGGCAGGATAGGCCAAAATGGCAGCGACGACGATCAGTGTTTTCGCAGCGAAGATGAAAGGCTTCAGAGTCAGCGGTTTGCGAGTCTGGACGAAGGTGATCAAGTGATGCAATTGTTTGCTGACAACATGGGTGTGCACGTTATTCGAGTCAACGCTGAAGATCGATTCATGGCAGCTCTGGAAGGGGTTAGCGATCCGGAAAGCAAACGTAAGATTATCGGCAACCTGTTTATCGAGGTGTTTGAAGAAGAAGCCAAAAAGCTTGAAGGCACCGCTTGGCTGGCGCAGGGTACGATCTATCCGGACGTCATCGAGTCCGCGGCATCGTCCACCGGGAGTGCGCACCTGATTAAGTCGCACCATAATGTCGGTGGCTTGCCTGAACATATGGCGCTAAAACTGATCGAACCCTTACGTGAATTGTTCAAAGACGAGGTGCGCCGAATTGGTGTCGACCTAGGGCTGCCTGCCAACATGTTGTATCGCCATCCATTCCCGGGGCCGGGGTTGGGGGTGCGCATACTCGGTGAGGTACGACGTGATAACGCCGACATCCTGCGCCGCGCTGACGATATCTTCATTCAAGCGCTGCACCAACATGATTTGTACGACAAGGTGTCGCAAGCTTTCGCAGTCTTTCTACCGGTCAAATCGGTCGGCGTCACCGGCGACGGTCGTCGCTACGATTACGTCATCGCGCTCAGAGCGGTGGAGACGATCGATTTTATGACCGCAAGAGCCGCTCATCTACCGCATGACTTTCTCGATGAAGTCTCGCGCACCATTTGCAATTCCATCGAAAATGTTTCTCGGGTAACTTACGACATCTCCAGCAAACCACCGGCGACCATCGAGTGGGAGTGAGGCAGGTGAGAGGGCTACCGATTGCGTTGGTGCTGGTTGCTGTGGTGCTGTTGGGTGCCTGCGTTGCAAACCCGCCTGAGCCGAAGTTGTCCGCGGCCCAGCCCTCCAGCGACATCGATGAGGATGGCGTTGCCGATTCAGATGATTTGTGCCCGGACACAAAGGTCCCGCAACCGGTGAATGAAGCGGGATGCCCGATATTTCTCGGTGTGCTGGAAGGGGTTGAATTCGAATTGGCTTCAGCGGACCTGAACCGAACCGCACGCCTGGCATTGGATCAGCTGGTCGAACAGCTGAAGGCCCATCCCGAGGTGATCATCACCGTCGATGGCCATACCGACAATCGCGGCTCGGGTGTGAAAAATCTTGAGCTGTCCAAACAACGGGTGCTGGCTGTGGTGCGTTACTTGGTCGCAAATGGGATAGGGCCCGGCCGGTTGCGCCCCTATGGTTACGGTGAGGCAAGGCCCATTGTTGGTAATGCTACCGCCCAGGGTAGGCGGCAGAACCGGCGGATTGAGATATCGGTGGTACAGGGCAAGTAAACTGGACACACGTCGGCTTGAAAGTTGTTAATTGAGTCGCAACGAAACAACGCAACCTATCGAAGGTCGTACTATATAGAGTAAGCTTTATTCAGTTTCACCTGACCCAACGGGCATATGATCTTCGCATGACATCCTGGTCTTTCAAAAATCCTGGTTTAGTGTTCTCATCGCTGCTGGCGGTATTGTCAGGCTGCCAGACAGTCTCAGAGCCTGTTTTGCCAAAAACGCCCCAAGCAATTGCGGTTCAGGCGGAGCTGGACGGATCTATCCGGTATGATACGGACGATCAGCGTCTGGCTGAGCTGTGGGCAGCGTCGGAGGACGCACGCCGCAACGGCGATGACAGCCGAGCGATTGAATTCCTCTATCAAGGTTTGGATATCAGTCCCCAAAACAGCTTGTTTTGGAGCCGCGCGGCGGAATTGCAGCTCGATAACGACCAGGCTTTGATGGCAGAAAATTTAGCTCTTAAATCCAATAACTTCGCTGGCGATAACCCGGTGTTGTTGCACAGGAACTGGTTGATCATCGAACATGCTAGAAGTCTTCGCGGTGATCTGCTGGGTGTACGAAGCGCAAGGAAGCGAGTGCAGCAGTTCGAGTATCAATAGCGGTCAGCTCGGGGATGGTCTGAGCTCTACCATTAACCCAGTACAAGGAGCGTACTGTGCTTGATCAATACGATTCAATATCCGCCATTCTTGGCGACAACGGCCCGGTGGCCAAACAGCTCAAAGGCTTTGCCCCACGTCAGGAGCAACAGCATCTGGCAGAGGCCATATTTGACTGCCTTGAGACGGGGCATCCGCTCGTGGGTGAGGCAGGTACCGGAACCGGTAAAACCTTCGCGTATCTGGTACCGGCCATTTTGTCAGGTCAGCGCATCATCATTTCCACCGGCACCCGCCACCTGCAAGATCAGTTGTTTGCCAATGATCTGCCCTTGGTAAAAAGAAGCCTGGACATTTCAGTGCAAACCAGCCTGCTAAAAGGTCGCGCCAATTATCTGTGCAAGCACCGACTGGTGACTGCGCTGCGTAGCCCGGCACTGGCCGATGAACGTCATCAACAGCACTTGCGCATTTTGCAATCTTGGTCTCAGCGCACCGAGACCGGCGATATCGCAGAAGTTCTGGATGTGCCGGAAGACTCGCTGGTGTGGGGGTTTATCACCTCTAACGATGAGTACTGTTCGCAACACGAATTTGAAGAGCTTGACGATTGTTATGTCAATGCCGCTCGCAAACGGGCTCAGGAAGCAGACATAGTAGTGGTCAATCACCATTTGTTGTGCGCCGATTTATCGTTAAAAGAAGAGGGTTTTGGCGACCTGCTACCCAGCGCCAACGGTTTCATCATTGATGAAGCTCATCAACTGCCCGACATCGCGGCGCAGTTCTTTGGCAAACGCCTCAGCAGCCGGCAGCTGATAGATCTTGCACGAGATACCGTCAACGAGCAGTTGGCCGAAGCGCCAGACAGTAAAGAGCTTCGGTCGTTTGCCACAGACCTTGAAAATGGGGTGCGCTATTTTCGTTTGGCGTTTGCCCTGGAGCCCGCAAGAGATGCCTGGGTTGCGGTAAGAGACACCCCGTCCATCGATCGTGAGCTGGAACGACTGACCGGTCTGCTGGATGCCTTGGTGAAGGCATTGGAGCCACTGAAAGATCGAGGTAAGGGTCTGGAGAGTTGTTATCGACGCGCCGATCAACACAAACGCAATCTAGCCCGATTTGTCAATGCAGAAGGCGATAGCCCCTATGTGCACTGGTTTGAAACCTATCGCACCGGTTTTGCGTTGAACATGACCCCCATGAACGTGGCAGAACCGTTCAATAAGGCCATGAACGCGATGGCCTCCAGTTGGGTGTTTACCTCCGCCACCTTGGCCGTCGGTGGCGACTTCAGTCATTTTCGAACCCAACTGGGGCTAACCGACTGCAGCGAGTTGCAAGTGGACAGCCCGTTTGATTATCCTCACAATGCGCTGCTGTATTTACCCGAAGGGCTCCCCGAACCGCATCACGCCGGCTATACCGTTGCCTGTATGGATGCGGTACTGC
>CALFBL010000036.1 GCA_937951695.1 uncultured Granulosicoccaceae bacterium
GGTGTCGGTTCTGACACTACATTCATTGAACTGGATGCCGTGACTCAACCTCGATTTAACTTGCGCACCGAAGGGGAGGTATGTCCGCAAGATCAAATCATTGCTTTCCCCACCGCTGCTGCCGATTCTGCATCAGCTGAAGGTGCCGATGGTAACGGGGTTGTGATTGAAGAACAACTAGAGCTCGGCCCGTTCAACATCGACATTGTTAGCAGTGACAACCCCGATGACATGAATCAATGGTTAGCCGATAACGGCTATCTCATCACCGATCGAGGGAATGAGCTGTTGGCACCCTACGTCAATGCAGGAATGAAGTTTGTCGCGGTGAAGCTTCGCAGCGGTGAGTCCAGCGGCAACATTCAACCGATCATCATGAAGTACGCCAGTGACAAACCGATGGTACCCATTCGACTGACCGCCATAGCGGCCGAGGAGGACATGGGTGTACTGGTCTGGGTGGTGAACGATCAGCTCGGGCGAGCCATTCCAGAGAATTACGCGCACGTTATCCCGAACTACACTCGACTGGACTGGTTTTCAGGGTTTAACAGTTACGCGAGCTATCAGGATCTGATTACCGAGGCTATGAACGAATCGGGTGGACAAGGATTTGCCACCGACTTTGCTGGCACCATCGATGGCAATATATCCAACGGATTGACCAACCCAGCACTGGTCGAAGCCAATCTTACACTACTGGATGGTATAGCCGATGACGCCGAATATATTAGCAACAGTTTGTCCAACAGCACCAACCTTGGCGCAACGGTTGCCAGCCTGCAATCGATTCTGCCGCTACCTGCCGGCTTTATGCAAGATTTGTACTTTAACCCCGATCAGCTACGAGCGGTCTACACCAGCGATGAATTGCGCGACGCCCGTAACAACTTACGAACGTTCTTGGTAGAGCGTGAGCTGGAGCCGCTGGAGAACAGCGTTAGTCTAGTACCCAATGGCGCCTACATGACCCGGTTGTACACAACTTTATCAGCCGATGAAATGACACTGGACCCGACGTTTAATTACAACCCGACGATGTCGGATCAATCGGTGGTTCGAGAAGCGAGCGTTAGCGCAAGTTGCGATAACAACGTGTCCAATTGGGTGCTGACATTGGGCGCTGGCACCGGGCGAGAAGGTGAAACTGTGATGGAAGTCAGCGGCCAGCCAATCCCTTTTTTCGGTGCGCCCCTGCCGCTACCGCTTGACGATCAACCAGCCACTTTTGCCAGTCAACGCACCTCCGCCGACGCCGAACCCGAGACGTTATTCCAAGCGGATCTGACACCGTTAGTGATAGCCGCTGATGGTAGCTTTACCGGTGGGATGGGTGATACCACAGCAGTTGCTATGAGTTCCGGGTCTGACTCCGGCTCCTTTTTTGGCTCAGCCAGTCCTGGGGTGTTGGCAATTTTGGCGTTGTTCGGTTTACGCAGACGCCGAGCCGCTACAAACCAAGTAGGATAAACGTCTAGTTCCTCCCAAGCGGGCCAGTCGTGCCGCTTGGGTGTGTTTCGTATACTCTTGTGACGCAGGGCATGGGCCCTTCGTAGACGGAAGTAGAAGGGTATGACGACAGCGGACAACATCATTTTAGCGCCACTCAGCTTCAAAGAATTTATCACTCATACTTGGGAGAAAACGCACCACCATGTCGCTCGAAACAACCCTGAGTACTTTGCATCCTTAATAGCAACCAGCGATATCGAACGCTTGCTTTCCACCCGGGATGTGTTTTTCCCCGATGTTCAAGTCGTGCATCATGAAACCAACATCTCGCGATTCGATTACACCGACGAATCCAGTCAGATTGATCCGATAAAGCTTGCGCAATTGGTTGCCCAAGGTGCGACTATGGTGGTGTCAAACGCGCAAAAGCAATTTTCAGAGCTTGCCGCCCTGTGCCGAGACGTCACTCAAAGTCTGCAAATGCGCTGTCAAACAAATCTATATTTGTCACCTCCAGGGAACCAGGGCTTTGGTTCCCATTACGACACGCACGATGTCTTTATCTTGCAAGTGCAGGGTATAAAAACCTTTCGCTTTTACCCATCCGATGTTGAATTGCCGTTTCCGGATGACCAGTACGACCCCGAACAGAACCCGCACACCGATGTGACTGAAACCGTCACCTTAAACGCAGGGGACACTTTGTACATTCCTCGTGGTCTTGTTCACGATGCGTTGGCGCACCCTGAAGAACCCTCACTACACATCACTTTAGGAGTGTTCCCGGCGGTGGTCCGAGACGTTCTACAAGAGGCCATTCAAGTCGCCGCTGAGCAACGTGTGGTGTATCGGCACTCTGTGCTAGACGAACGAGTGCGCTCCGCCGGGGCGACGAGTGCTTTCAAAGCCTTGATGGCAGCGGTGTTGACTGAAGAGGTTCTGCAAGAAGCCTGGTCAAGAATCAGCGATCGTGCGGCGCTCGACGCCACGCCAGTGTGCGAGCCAACCCTGACCCATCACGCCATCACTCTGACCGCAACCAGTATGCTCACCCGGACGCAGGAGATGATGATCAACATCGAGCGCCGCGACGAGCAGCTAAAGCTTCGACTAATGGGGCAGATTATTTGCTTCGATGAGCCGCTGAGTCGTGCCGTCGAATGGGTGTGCCAGCAAAGCTCGTTCAGAGTCGATGAGGTGCCCGGTTTAGACTCGGCACAAAAAATTGCCCTGTGCACGCACCTTCTGCACGCCAATGCAGTCAGAGCCGCTCAAGCGCCCTAGATGAGAGCCCCTAGATGAGCCCTAGATGAGCCCTAAATGAGCTCTATCACGCTTGGTGCGCGACGCCAGTTGGTTTCACCAACAATGCCGCTCGACAGAGTATACCTAATGGTAAGTTGACGATAATCAGATCGACTTGGTAATTTGTCAATCCCCACTAAAGGATCACCCTTGTGAAGAAAACGGACACCGTTGTCACCATCGATAAATCAGGACGACGTCGCTTCATTCGGGCAGGCTCAGCATTTGTGCTCGCAGGCGCCGCAGCTGCCGGGTCATCGGCCAGTGCACAAGAAGGCTCACAACAACGCTCGGACTGCGATAGCTACGGAAACGCAGAGAACAAGAACCCACAAGCCGCCCGCTCAGACAGCGACACTGGGTCCGCCGCAGACCGTCAAGGCTGTGGCACCAAGACAGTTCCAATAACCTACAAGAAAGAAATTAACCCGGTCGGCTAATCTACTAACCTTGCGGCTGATTGAGGTGGGCCGGTCGGATGAAAACAGCCGTTATAGTTGGGGCGGGGCATGCAGGCAGTCAGTGCGCGGTAAGCCTGCGCTATGAGGGATTTGACGGCAAAATATACTTGATCAATAGTGAAGCCGCCGCCCCTTACCACAAGCCCCCTTTATCAAAAAAATATCTGCGCGCGGATACCCCAGAGGCGATACCCTTGCGCGCTGCCTCGACGTACGAAAAGGCAGACGTGCAATGGCGTCATGGCTGGGTAGTTAGTATTGACACAGCGGGGGAATTCATTGCGCTGCAAAGCGGCGAAACGCTGTCTTACGACTATCTAGTTTTAGCCACCGGGGCTCGCAATCGCACCGTGCGTGAACTGGACTATCTGCCGAACGTGTTTTCACTTCGCACTCTTGAAGATGCTGCACAACTCCACGCAGGCATCAGCAAATCTACCCGGTTTAGCGTTCTGGGTGGGGGCTTCATTGGCTTGGAAGTGGCCGCGTCTATGGCGGGCATGGGCCGCGCGGTCACCGTCATCGAGGCCGCGGACCGTCTTCTCGGCCGAGTGGTTGCAGAGGACGTCTCACACCGGGTTCAAGCAGGTTTAGCGCAGTTGGGCGTTCGTGTCTTAACTGGACGCCGAGACACACACTTTGAAGTTTCGAACGACACAAATGTCGGTCAAACCTTAACCGGGTTATTGTTGGATGACAATAGTATGGTTAACACCGATGCGCTTCTCGTAGGCATCGGTGCGCGGCCTAATTCGGAACAGGCAGACGACGCCGGCATTGCCTGCGCTAACGGCATTGTTGTGAACGAATTTTTACAAACCTCCGACGAGAACGTCTTCGCCATTGGCGATTGTGCCAACTTTCCACATTGGCAAACGGGTCTGCCACAACGTTTGCAGTCGGTGCAAAACGCAGTAGACCAAGCGAAGTGTGTAGCCCAGAGCATAGCCAGACAGCTCCCAATCCGATACCACACCGTGCCTTGGTTCTGGTCAGACATCGGCCACATGAAGCTGCAGATCGCCGGTATACACAACGGTGACACCGAACAAGTCATCAGAGAAGAGGGCGATACTTTTGCGCTGTACCACCTTCGCGAAGGACAGGTCGTCTGTGTTGAATCTATTAATGGCACCAAAGAACATTTACTTGCCCGAAAGCTGATCATGCACGGTACGGCTGTGTCGGCAAAGGACATTCACGCCGGTTTGGATTCCCTAATAGCACTTATGTGAGGGTTGTATGGTTTCAGCGATATTTCGGATGCAGAACCCTACAGCCCAAGAGGCATAAACCCTTCAGGTAAAGCGTGCGAAAAGCCAGTTCAGAAGATTCTCCACCTCGGAAAACGCACTCTTTTCACCGTCGTTGAATTAATCTCCGAGATTGAAGTCTTATCGATACCTGAAAATCCGTTGCTCGTGTGGATTCCTAGGCGGATTGGCGCAACAATCGAGTAAGGGGCTCTTGTGTTTAGCAAATTTAGCCATT
>CALFBL010000037.1 GCA_937951695.1 uncultured Granulosicoccaceae bacterium
AAAGATGATCGCCTGCGCCATCACAAGGAACTGCCACGGTTTGAGTTCCATCGCCAGCACCCAATGTTCGATAACATCATGCCCTCCCAGGTAGGAAAATATCGAGGCAAATGTCCAGGAACCGACAAACAGCCAACACACCATCGCAGTCGCTTTAGCCGTCAAAAAGACCGATTCTTTCAACTTTCCCCAGGTTAAGGATCGATACAGCACTGCCAGTAAAAGCCCTCCGAAAGCGCCCATGGCCGCTGCCTCAGCAGGGGTTGCAAGCCCACCGAGAATCGAACCCAGAACCAGCATGATCAACAAGGTAAGCGGTAAAAAGGATGTCAGCAGATTCCAATAGATTGTCTTTCGGCTGATGCTCGAATCGTAAACGGGTTTGGGTGCAATTGCCGGATTGATGTACACGCGGATAATGACATAGACAATGTACATGCCAGCTAGCAGCATGCCTGGGAACACCGCTGCTGCATACAGACGCAATGGGGACAATTCCGCAATTGCGGCATAGACGATCAGCATGATCGATGGCGGTATGAGTATTCCCAAGGTACCCCCCGCACAGATCACACCGGCTGCGAAGTCTTTGCGGTAGTTCGCTTGAGCCATCGCAGGGTAGGCAAGAAGTCCCATCAAGGTGACCACAGCTCCCACGATACCGCTGGCGGTGGAGAACACCGCGCAGGTCAGCAGAGCGGCGATGGCCATCGAACCTGGCAGATTACGTGCCGCAAGGTTTAACGAACTGAACAGTCTGTCGACGATGTTGGCGCGTTCGACCACATAACCCATAAACAGAAACAGGGGTATGGCCACGAGCGTGTCGTTTTCCATCACTGAGTAGGTATTTTGATTCAGTAGATAAAATATTTGATTGCTAAAGACATCCGCGATGGTTTCAACAGAGCCTTCGGTGTAGTACGCGTAATAGCCAAACGCGACTCCCATGGCGAGCAACGTAAAGGCGATCGGAAAACCGAGCAGCACCAATACAATGAACAGGCACAGCATAAAAATGGCAACTTCTGGATTGGTCACAGGTGTCTTCTCGGTAAACGGTTTTTAGCGGGCAGCATCACGCAGGATTTCAGGATTTGAGTAAGTCAGGGTTATCGATCAACAGTTGATCGGTTTCTTTGACATCGTCCAGTCGATCCATCCAGACACCGGTTCGCATGGCGATCCAGCATCGAACCAGTTCGGCCATACCTTGCAGAATTAGTAGCCCACCGGCCAATGGGATCAAGGTTTTGAAGAAATAAATCTGAATACGTGCTGGGCTGTTCCAGCTGACTTCCTTATAGCGCCAAGAGTCTGAGGCGATTTCGGCGCCATACCAGGCCAAAGCAAACATCCCTGGGAAGAAAAAGAGGAGGTAGAGCAGGAAATCGAGACCTGCCTGCAGGCGCACGGGAAACAACCGATAGAGCACATCCCCGCGCACGTGGGCGTCTTGCGCAAGCGCGTAGGCGCCCGACATTAAAAACAGCGCGCCGTACATCTGAATCATTACGTCAAACGCCCAGACCGTGGGGCTGTTCAACACATAACGAACAAAAACTTCGTAACACACGGAGAGAGTAAGGATAAGAATGCACCAACCAAACGCGCGGCCCACCCAATTACTCAGGCTTTCAATGAAGTAGACAAATTTCAAGCCCACACTCCAGATTTAATGGCAGAAAAAAAGACGGGGATCGAGATGATCCCCTTCTGATTTGTCGTACAGCGGTTACTGGAACTTACGCAAAGTAGTGATCGTAAGCCAGTTTGTAGTCTGGCTGATTCAGGTTCAGGTAGTTCATGACGTTTTTCGCATACGCCTTTTGCGACTCAATAACTTTAGCAAAGAAGGGGTCTTCACCCGAGATTCGCTCAACCACGACGTCCCAGGCTTCAAGCTGAGCTGCCATAACCGAATCTGGTGTACGGTAGACGTTAACGTCTTGCTCATCGCGGAGCGTGGTCAAGTCGTTGGCATATCGAAGCGTGTTGTTCCAATAAAAGTTGGCGCTTTCGGCTTCTGACGCGAATTTTAGAATCGCTTGCAGTTCAGGGGCTAGTGCATCGTACTTCTTCTTATTAAATGTGCACTCAAAAAATTCCTGCGACTGGTGGAAACTGGCCAGGTGATAGTGCTTAGACACATCTTGCATACCAAAGTCACGATCCGATGTCGGGTTGTTAAATTCGGCTGCGTCAATCAAGCCTGATTTCATTGCAGGCTGAATTTCCCCACCGGGCAGCTGCACCACCGACATGCCCATCTCCAGCAGAACGTCGGCTGCGAGCCCAACGGTTCGATACTTCAGACCTTTCATTTGCCCAGCATCTTTAATTTCTTCTTTGAACCAACCCAGC
Source organism: uncultured Granulosicoccaceae bacterium (assembly GCA_937951695.1). Lineage (GTDB taxonomy): Bacteria > Pseudomonadota > Gammaproteobacteria > Granulosicoccales > Granulosicoccaceae > Granulosicoccus. Next base: position 2,365 of record CALFBL010000037.1, read on the forward strand.
GGCTGAGCCGGCATTGGGCTGTTGAAGAAACTGACCAGGTTCAAGCCCAGATTGCCCATGAGTTCATCAAACAATTCCTGACCTCCACCGTAGTTCACCCAACCGAGCACCTCCTGGCTCGACCAACCAAAGCAAGGGCCGGTTCCGAACAGCGAAGCAACCGGAGATTTTGAATACCAGTATGCCGGTACATAGTGAGCGGCATCGAGCACCCCGCGATGAACCGCATCCTGCATCTGACTGGTCTTGACCACCGAATCCACCGGTAGCAACTCCAGCTTCAGTGCAGAGCCTGCCATCGCGTTAACCCGGTCCACATACGATTGTGCGTTCTCGAGAAAAATACCACCGCCCCAAGAGGCCTGCATTTTCAGGGTAGGCGCCGCCTGACCGATGGCCGGTGCGCCCATAATGGTGCCCGCAGTCGCGGTAGCGGCTACGGCAGACCCTTTCAAAAACTTTCTGCGTTTGAGTTGTTTTTCCATTTTATTCTTCCAGTTGTAACTTTTACACGCCCGAGGTTATGCTCTGGAGCGACTTCTAGCAACCCTTATTTTTTGGCATCGCTCGTGCTTACGCCGTTTTCCGAGCAGTGGTGTCAGTTGCTCAGTGCGATTCGTGCCTCCAGTCAGCATAAAGCGCTCGATGTGAGCTTATATCACCGATAGATTCACAGACATTGATATTGCACCTCACCCACACTCCACCACTGTTATGCAATCACCGTCTTTGGCATTCGTTAATTGGCTGGCTTCCATCGGCTAAACAAGTAAAACGCCACGATGACTGATAGTGCTGAAAGCAAAAATGGGGCTGATGGCAAATACACCGGTGTGCCGCTATTCGTGAAATAACTGAACACTTGGGTCATGACTAACGGGCTGATGATGGTTGCCAGTGCCGTTAGCGAACCCAACGCGCCTTGCAGTTCACCTTGTGCGTTCTCGGCGACACTGTTGCTCATCAATCCTTGTAGTGCCGGTACCGCGACCGCACTGAACACACTGATTGGCATGAAGGCAAAGACATGCCACGTCTCCGTCATCCAGGGATAGGCGAGGAATGTGAGCAAATGCATACTCATGCCGAACAGAGCTGTTATTCTTTCACCAAAACGCACCAAAATCGGTCTGATTAATACACCTTGTACGATCACAATCCCGAGGCCATAAGCGGCGAGTGACAGGCCAACCATGCGCGCGTCCCAATTGAACTGCGCTCGCCCGAAAAATGCCCAGATCGATGGATAAACGAAAAAAGCGATGCTGAGCAACAGAAATACCAAAAGCATGGGCATGAGACCGGGCAGCGTTTTCATTTGCTTGAAGGCGCCAAAAGGATTGGCGCGTCGCCAGTCCAATTTGCGCCGATTTGCTTTCGTAAGCGACTCAGGTAAAACAAAATAACCGAGCAGCATATTGGTGAATGCCAGTGCAGCCGCTGCGAAAAACGGTGCGCGAGATCCGTACTCAGCCAGAAAGCCGCCCAACATCGGTCCCAGAATGAAACCTAGACCAAACGCTGCCCCCAAAAGCCCAAAGTTTTTCGCCTTGTCCTTACTGGTAGAGATATCAGCCATATAGGCAGCAGCAGCCGATTGCGTCGCAGCAGTAATGCCGCCGACAAATCGCCCCATGAACAAAAACCAGAGTGACTGGGCGTATGCCATTACCAGATAATCGAGCGACATGACCAATAGCGCAATCAACAAGACCGGCCTGCGACCGTAAGCGTCAGATAACCCTCCTACCGTGGGAGAGAACAGAAACTGATTAATCGCGAACACAACGGTTAATGTGCCGCCCCAAATTGCCGCTCGACTCAGATCAACATTTCCGACCTCCCGAATCAAGTCGGGCATGACGGGCATGATGATTCCAATGCCCATAGAATCAAGCACCATGGTCATAAAAATAAAGATAATGGGCAAACGCATAGTAGATTGTTCTTATGGACGCTAGTCTTGCTTAAGCTTCCACGTTACTGAACGGGCGAGATCAGTGACGTAGGGGCTAGGAAGGAAAGAGTGTGAGTCTAACTGCCTTTACGTGGTAGTCATAGAGGTATGAACGTCGTTGGTCAGAACCATCCTGAATCAAAGGAATATTCTTCATCTGGGTAGCGGTATTAAAGACGCGCTCAATGCGTAACGAGTGCTTCACCGATAACCAGTGCATGAATTGCCCAACGCTGATTGCTGACAAGTTTAGTATCTGAGCACCTAATAGTGAATAGTCAGTGATTTAAAGCACCGATTCAAACAACGCTCGCGTGTTGGCCTGTGTCATGACCACAGGGTTACCACCCACGCTTGGGTCTTTCAGCGCCATCTCCACCAAGGCATCGATATCTGGATTTTCAACGCCGATGCCACTGAGGGTTTTCGGAATGGCAAAGGAGTCGTTCAATTGATCAACAAAAGCACAAAACCCGTCGAATCCGCCGTCTATCCCCAAATAGGCCGCGACAGGCCCAAACCGTTCACGAATTTCGGGTGCATTCATTTGTAACACCGCAGGCATACAAACTGCGTTGGTGGTGCCGTGGTGGGTATGATGTTGCGCGCCGATGGGGTGACTTAGCGCATGGATAGCGCCAAGACCTTTTTGAAATGCGGTCGCGCCCATTGCAGCGGCACTCATCATATTGGCCCTCGCATCCAGATCCGAGGGGTTTTTGTAAGCCAACGGCAAATTGTCTTTCACCAAACGCATGCCTTCTAAGGCTATGCCCTGGCTCATCGGGTGGTAGTGTGGAGAGGAGTAGGCTTCGACACAATGAGCGAAAGCGTCGAGACCGGTGCCAGCGGTGATGAACGTTGGCATCCCAACGGTTAATTGGGGGTCACAGATTACCGTCACCGGTAGCATCTTGGGGTGGAAGATGATTTTCTTCTCAGCTGAATCGGTATTCAAGATTACACTGGCGCGACCCACTTCTGATCCGGTTCCCGCTGTAGTTGGCACCGCGATGACCGGAGCAATGGCGTCGGCATTCGCACGAGTCCACCAGTCACCGACATCTTCGAAGTCCCACAGTGGACGGGTTTGTCCTGCCATGAACGCCACGGTTTTCCCAAGGTCTAGCCCTGACCCACCACCGAATGCCACAACCCCATCAAACCCACCGTCTCGGTAGGCATTCACACCCGCTTCGACGTTGGCACCACTTGGGTTGGGATCAACCTCAGCGAACACAGCGGCATCCAGCCCAGCGTCCGTCAGCACCGCCAGCGCCTGATGGGTAATTTCAAGTTTAGCTAAGCCTCGGTCGGTTACCAGCAGTGGTTTTTGTATGCCGGCTAATTGACAAGCTTCAGCTAATTCTGCAAGGCGACCGGTGCCAAAGCGAATAGCGGTGGGGTAGGACCAGTTTGCGATAAGTGTCATGGCTGTGTATCACTGAAAATAATAAGATGAGTTGCTGTACATCTATGCTGTACTTTAAACGGACAGGCGATGTCGAGACCGTATCATGCCTTCTTCAAATGATAAGACTTCGGACGGGTCAGGTTGTGATAACCGATCTCTGACAAGCCACCCCCGCGTCCGGTGTTCTTGCAACCGGTCCAGCACAACGATGGGTCTAGATAATCACAGCGGTTCATAAACACGGTGCCCGTCTCAATCTGATCCCCCACGCGCATCGCGCGGTCAAGATCGCTGGTCCACAGAGACACCGTCAAGCCAAATTCGCTGTCGTTCATTCGTGCTACCGCTTCATCGTCATCGGCGATAGACATAATGCCCACGACCGGGCCGAAGCTTTCATCTCGCATTACCCGCATGTCGTGAGTTACGTTGGTGAGTATCTGTGGTGACAGATAGGCTGCGTCATCATCGGTGGCAAATTTCGGAATATGAGCGGTGGCACCTTGAGCCAACGCATCGCTGATTTGATCGCGTACCTCAGCGGCAAAACGTGTGTGCGCCATTGGCCCCAAGGTGGTTTCTGGGTCGAGCGGATTGCCCAGCGTGTAGCCTTGGACCAGATCGACCGCTTTTTCCACAAAGGCGTTGAACAACGATTCAACCACGTAGATGCGTTCAATGCCGCAGCAGCATTGACCCGCGTTAAACATAGCGCCATCGATTAAGGTGTTGACCGCGGCATCGAGGTTTGCATCCTCCATCACATAGCCTGGGTCTTTGCCACCGAGTTCCAGGCCTAAGCCCGTAAAGGTGCCAGCAGCGGCAGCTTCTATGGCCCGACCGCCGCGTACCGAGCCGGTGAAATTGACAAAGCCAAACAGGTTTTCCTGGATAAGCATTGAAGTGGTTGCATGATCGATAAACACATTTTGAAATATCTCTGCTGGCACACCCACGTTGGTGAAAGCCTGCACCATTCGCTCACCCACCAGGGGCGTTTGCGACGCATGTTTTAACAGCACTGAATTCCCAGCGATTAACGCAGGCGCCACGGTATTAATCGCCGTCATGTACGGGTAGTTCCAGGGTGCAACGACCAGTACCACACCGTGCGGTATGCGTTTTATTAACCGGTCAAATTCAACCGTTTTAGACACGACAATCGGGGCGAGGGCACGCTCGGCAATCTCTACCATGTGCAGCGCACGCTCTTCAAACCCGCCAAATTCACCACCGTAGCGAACGGGTCGTCCCATCTGCCAAGCAAGCTCGGGAACGATCTCATCGTTCATGCGGCCCACTTCCGCAACGCCGGCTCTGACCAACTCAATACGCTCTTGCAACGGTCGCAGCGCCCAATGACGTTGTGCAGCTGCGGCGCGTTTGGCACACTCACGGGCAGCGTCCGCGGACAAAAAGTCACGTTCGACGTAGATGGACCCGTCGACGGGGGAGATGCACTGGATCTTACTCATGGACACGACTCATAAATACGACTTCAGTTGATTGAATTTTGAAACACGGTTGGTGTACGGTAGTCTTGCCAACGGCAGTGACTTGGCGGCGGTGCCAGTGTCTGCCCAGTCGATGTTGCTGGTACATAGACCGCGGCAGTACGCGAGTGACAGACCATGGCACTAATCTTCACGCACGTTCAAAACCGCGGGCGATTTCCCATTGGGTGACGGCATTGTCCAACGCTTCCTGTTCAACCTCTGCAGCACGTACGTAATGCTCCACGACATCCTCACCCATCGCTTGTTTTAGCATCACCGAACCGCGCAGAGTCTCAGTGGCTGTGCGCAAGTTGGTCGGCACATTCGGCACCGAGTCGTCGTTGTACAAGTCTCCCGTCGCAGGCGGTGACAGCGACAGTTTTTCCTCTATGCCCTGGATGCCCGCTGCGAGCAGGGCCGCTTGCGCAAGATAAGGATTCATGTCAGAGCCCGGGATCCGGCATTCCAGGCGTACCGCTCGGGTGCCGTCACCGCAGAGCCTGAAAGCGGCGGTTCGATTGTCGACCGACCAAGCGCATTTAGTCGGCGCGAAGGTACCATTCATATAGCGTTTGTAGGAATTGACATAGGGGGCGAGAAACACCATGCACTCGGGTGCGTAATGAACAATGCCTGCGACAAAGGGTTTCATCAGATCCGACATGCCGTATTCCGCATTGGCGTCGTAAAACGCATTGTCGTCATTTTGCCAAAGCGACATATGCACATGGCTGGCGCTACCCACCCGATCGGCGTGCCATTTGGGTAAGAACGTCGCCGCATGACCTTGCTGCCAGGCGATCTCTTTAGTGGCGTGTTTGGCAATGGTGTGGTGGTCCGCACAGCTCAACGCGTCGCTGTACTTGATGTTCAGTTCTTCCTGTCCGGCTTCCGCTTCGCCTTTTGTGTTCTCCACTGGTATGTTGGCCGCATACAGGCAATTGCGCAACCGTCGCATAACCGGTTCTTCTTTTGTCGTCTGCAGGATATGATAATCCTCGTTATAGCCACTGATCGGTTCCAATGACAAGAAATCATTCTGCCGAATTTCATCCAGCGTTTGATTAAACAGAAAGAACTCCAGCTCGGTGGCCATCATCGCGTTGTAGCCGAGATCCATGAGCCGTTGGATTTGTTTTTCAAGCATCTGCCGTGGGGAATGAGGCACCGGCTGGTGTGTGTGGTGATCGAGAATATCGCACAACACCATGGCGGTCCCTTCAAGCCAAGGCACGTATCGTAAAGTGCTCAAAACGGGCTTCATCACATAGTCGCCGTAGCCTGACGCCCAACTGGTGGATGCGTAGCCTGCGGGGGTGTCCATTTCTAAATCGGTGGCGAGAAGATAATTGCAGCAATGGGTTTCTTCCCACGCCGATTGCAGAAAATTCGATACATGAAATCGCTTGCCCATCAAGCGCCCCTGCATGTCCACCAAACAGACCAGAACCGTGTCGATACGATTATCGGCCGCCGCTTGTTTCAGCGTCATGATATCTAACTTGCCTGTCATTCCCGCTTCTCTATATTTATTTGTGACTGCATTCGTAGTCCCGCCAGAGGCGCTCAGATCGTTCCGGATCCGAGCACCTACTACAACCGACGTGTTATCGGCTTAGGATAAGCGACTAACGATAAGGCCGACCGGCCTTTTGCATATCGTCATTGTACTTTTTAAAGATATCCACCACTTTCTTCTTGGTGTCGGATTCGGACGCGATATCGTCCCAGAATTTTACCGCCGCGCTCTCCACCGTCGCCCATTCTTCGTCCGGAATGGTGGTCAGCTCCATCTTGGTGCCGTTCACTCGAAGATCCGCCTCTCCACCCCAGTACCACCACTGACGATGGTAATGGCTTTGGTCCATGCACACAGTTAATAATTCTTTCAGGTGTTCTGGCAATTCTTCCCAGCGCTCCATGTTGGCGAAGAAGTGTCCAATCCAGGCACCTGAGATGTTGTTGGTTAAAAAGTAATTGGTGACATCTGCCCAGCCCACCGTGTAGTCCTCAGTGATTCCAGACCACGCAATGCCGTCGAGTTCGCCGGTTTGTACCGCCACTTCGATGTCTTCCCAAGGAAGGGTGACAGGGACCACGCCGAACTGGGATAAAAATCGCCCAGCGGTGGGGAAGGTGAATACCCGTTTTCCTTTTAAATCTTCCAGTGAGTTGATCGGATCTTTCGTGGCAAAGTGACACGGATCCCAGGCACCGGCTGAGATGTGCTTGACACCCACTTTGCTGTATTCCGCTTCCCAGATTTCTTTTAACCCGTACTGATTGAACAGCACCGGTACATCCAGTGAGTAACGACTACCGAATGGAAAATAGCCACCGAAGACAGTGACTTCGGTCGGTGAGGCCATGGAATCATCGTCCGACTGCACCGCATCGATGGTGCCGCGTTGCAACGCCTGAAACAGTTCTCCAGTCGGCACCAGCTGGTCAGCGAAAAAGAGTTCGATCTCCATCTCGTCACCCGCGATTCTATTGAACGTATCAATCGCCGGCTTTATTACATGCTCACCTAACGCGGAACCCGCATAGGTTTGCAAACGCCATGTGATCTTGGATTGCGCAATGGCCGGTGCGCCCGAAATAAGACCGGCCGCTGGCACCGCCACTGCCGCTTTTTTAATAAAGGAACGTCTATCAATCATTATCTTAATCCTCGCGTACTTTGCTCCGTCTCTATTATCTACCGTAGACGGTTTCCGGCAGCCACAGTGCAATTTGTGGAAACACCATGACAAGCGTTAATGCCACAATCATGACCAAAACAAACGGACCGATAGATCGATAAATATCACTAATTCCGATTTCCGGTGGTGACATTGCACGCATTAAAAACAGGTTATACCCAAACGGTGGAGTCATGTAAGCCACTTGAGTGGTGATGGTGTACAACACGCCATACCAGATCAGATCGAATCCGAGCGCACCGACCAACGGAATGTATAAGGGCGCAACGATCACGAGCATGGCGGTGTCGTCAAGAAAGGTACCCATCACGATAAAACTGAGTTGCATCAGAATTAGGATCGTCCACGGCGATAAGCCCAATCGCTCAGTAAACAGGCTTTCAATAGCCTTGATCGCTCCCAGCCCATCAAACACCGCGCCAAAGGCCAACGCCGCCAGAATAATCCACATGAACATGCAGGTGATGCCAAGGGTGTTCTTTAACGAGGTATCGAATACGGTCCACGTCAAACGACCTTTTACCAGCGCGGCCACAAACGCTGCTATGGCGCCGATCGCTGAACTCTCCACCAAAGACGTCCAGCCATTGACAAACGGCACCATCATCGAAAAGAAAATCAACACAGGAAGCAGACCCGCCAACAACAGACGTCGTTTTTCCTTTACCGGTAAGTTGCGCTCTTGCTCTGGAAGTATCGGGCCCAGCGATGGATTCATTTTGCATCGCAACGCGATGTACACCACAAACAATAGTGCCATCATCAGCCCTGGAACGATACCAGCAAGCCACAGTTGCCCAACCGGTTGCCTGGCGATCATCGCGTACAACACCAACACGACAGATGGCGGTACTAATATGCCTAAAGAGCTACCCGCTTGCACTACACCGGTAACCATACGTTTGTCGTAACCGCGTCGCAGCAGTTCAGGTAAAGCGATGGTGGCCCCGATCGCCATACCCGCCACCGATAAACCGTTCATCGCCGAAATCAACACCATCAAACCGATCGTGCCAATGGCCAACCCTCCGTGAATCCCACCCATCCAGACATGAAACATCCGATACAGATCGTTCGCAATGCCGCTCTCTGAGAGGATGTATCCCATGAACACAAACATCGGGACGGTCAATAACGGGTACCAATTCATGACCTTAATGGTTTGCGCAAACGCGATGTCGAACCCGCCGCGCTCGCCCCACAGTAGCAACGCGGCTACAACAGCCACAAAACCAATCGCACCAAACACCCGTTGTCCAGAGAACAATAGCGTCATCATTGAGCAGAACATCAGTAACGCAATGAGTTCGTAACTCACGTCAGATCTCCTCACCGCGCAAGCGCAGCAAGTCTTTAAACAACTCGGATATTGCCTGCAGCAGCATCAGGACAATACCGACACAGATCAGTAACTTTATGGGCCACAGGTAGGGCCGCCAGATGCTGCGACTGCGCTCCATGGTTCCTGTCTCTTCTGCACCGGTGACCAGACCTGCAAAAAACGACAATGGCTCAGAACCGAAATACCCGAGCGAATAGGCGGTAGAGCCTATCGCTCCCCACAGCATGACCCCCAGATACCCCAGTAGACAGAACACGGTGATGGCGTCGGCGAGGGCTTTGCGTTTTATGGACCAGTTGTCGTAAAACAAATCCATACGCACATGGGAGTTCATCTGAATCGCGTAAGGTCCGCCTAATATGAAGTAAGTGACCATGGCAAACTGCGCCGCCTCGAGCGTCCACAATGAAGGTTGCGAGCCGAACTTGGTCACGATTGACCAGAACAGAATGCCCATCAGGACAAAGATGCCGTACATCACCACACGACCGATACCGCGATTAAACGCATCCACCCATTTAGTGAAAGCGAACATTAATCCGTTCACAGGGCGCCCCTGGATTGGTGGGTGTCGTGTCCATTTAGCGTTTGCAGGGCTGTGTCGATCCAACGTCGTAAGCGCGACGCCACGCTCTGTTGAGATGCGGGCGTTGCAATCAGATCGTTGCGGATTTCTAGCATAACGTTCAATAACCGATTTTGTACACCGTGGCGCAGCAGGGTGTGCGTGACGCCATCTTTAGGGCCATATGGCTGATTGCGCTGGACGTTAAATTGATCAGCATACGGTTGAGCGCTGTGCAGAATCGCGTCGGCCAGACGTTGATCGCTGTCGTGCAAAATTCCGATTTCAACCGTCCGTTGCCGGCCGTGATAAATCGGCGTAAAGCTGTGGATAGTGACCAGAATTGGTGTGCTGGGATGATCTGCCAGGGTTTGCGCCAACGTTTGTTCAAATGGAAAATAAAATTCTTGAGCACGAGCGTTGCGTGACTGCTCAGTTAAGTTTTCGTTGCCGGGAATGGGGTATATCTCGCTTTGAACAGGAACAGCGGTAGACGACTCAGGCGGCCGGTTACAGTCGTAGAGTAAACGCGACACCGTACTTTCCACCAGAACCGCGTTGAGTTCATCCGCCAAATGGTGCGCCACTGCCGAGGCGCCTGGGTCCCATGCCACGTGGCTGGCAGAGGCAGCGTCTGTGAGCCCTAATTGGTTAAAGCGCTCTGGCATAAACGCACTGGCGTGTTCACATACCAGAACCACCGGGTGCTTAGCGCAGGCGTTATAAATATTGACTGTTTTATCAGGCATCGATTCCAGAATAGGAAAACTGTGCAAGGGCGCTTTTGTAAAGTATTATTCAGCGGTGAAGTGAATGTCAATAGTTATTCAGAGATAAAACCATGGCACGTCTAACCGTTGCAGATCGCCTGCGCCGACACGTGGATCTATTGACCCGCTCGGAGGCACAACTCAGCGATATCATTTTGCACAATTATCCAGTCTCGGGATTGGGTTCGATCACTGCGTTGGCGTCCGCTGCACACGTGTCGACCCCGACGGTTGGGCGTCTAGTACAAAAGCTGGGCTATGATGGGTTTGCAGAATTTCAACAGGCGCTGCGCCAAGAGCTGGATGAAACCATTTCCAGCCCGCTGACCAAACGCGCTAAATGGGTGCACGATGCACCCGAAGAGCACACGCTGAATCGATTCACCAAAACCGTCATCGATAACATCAGTCAATCGTTATCAGAAATGGATACCGCGGATTTTGATAAAGCTTGCGAGCTAATTGCAAACACCGATTCGAGGATTTTCATTGTCGGTGGAAGAATTACCCGGACATTGGCAGACTACTTGTTCTTGCACCTGCAAGTCATTCGCGACGGCGTCACGCATGTCGCGTCCAACTCCAACGCCTGGGCGCATTACATGCTGGAGGCTAGCAAAGGCGATGTGTTTGTCATTTTCGACATTCGCCGCTACGAAAACTCAACCTTGCGTTTGGCTGAAATGGCCGCGGAGCGTCGTGCCACGATCATCCTCTTCACCGATCAATGGACTTCTCCGGTATCGGCACTGGCGGATATCATATTTCGCAATCGCATCGCGGTGCCCTCAGCGTGGGATTCGAGCGTTGCCAGTACGTTGCTCATTGAGGCGATGATCGCGCAAGTGCAGGAAAAGGATTGGGACAGCACCCAAGTGAGAATTGAAGCGCTGGAAGAGATGTTTGACCGAACCCGGTTTTTTCGAAAGTTTTGAGATTGTCCTAATCGGTACCACCGCCCTGATGGGTCAGTGTCAGGCGGGCATTTGCCAAACCGCCAACGCCACAACCAGCAATAAACTGAGACCCATCAAGACACTGATGATTCGCTGTTTGTTCGGGGCTATGTCCATGCGCTTTAACGAAATACCCGCCACCATCCACAGTAGGTGAATCGGTATCCACACCGCATTGATGAGTATAAGTTTTGTCACCACTTCCAGCGCGTAATGGCTGAACCCGAAAGGGAAACCGGTGAACAAGGTTGTGTTCACCACATAGGCCTTGGGGTTGATCGCCTGAAGTGCGAGACCATCAACGATGCCCGGTGCTTTTTGACGTTCGATAAACGCGATTTTGGAGCCCGCCAGAGCTACCCGCAAAGCCAGATACGTAAGGTAGGCGATCGATGCGTACAGTAAGACAGGCCTTACCAC
>CALFBL010000038.1 GCA_937951695.1 uncultured Granulosicoccaceae bacterium
GGGGCGGGCCTTCCAAACCCGTCCCCACTCAACTGGCCCAGTTTATACCCCTTCAGTCAGAGCACTGACTGGCGATGTTTGTAAATAAACATCATTGATACCACCGAAATACACGCCATCACAATCACCGACAGCGCGGCCACCGTGAAGTGCTGCGCACCACCCAGCGCAATAATCAATGTGCTGGCGATGCCGCCCGTGGCCATTTGCCAGGCACCCACAATACCGGTGCCCGTACCTCGGTGACTGCCTGCCGCCGAGATCGCGCCAATGGTCGTGTTGGCAACGACGATGCCGTTAGCAAAACCAAACAGGCTGCAAGGAATGGCAAGCGATAGAGCGTGGGTGAACCCGATCGACTGCGTGATCAGCATCAGGACAACGGACAGTAGACTCAAACCACAGCCGACCAAAGCTGCCAGTTCTATGCCGCGGTGTACAAACCAACTGCGATTGAACGAATTACCCAATAGATAAAATAACGGCGTCAACGCAAACCACACACCAAACTCGGAAGCCGAGTAGCCATTTCTCAGATACTGATAAGCAAGAAAACTGTTAAAGCAGAAAAAGATACCCACCTGCATTCCGCTTGCCATGGACCAGCAGATGTACATCGGGTTGCTCAACACGGCTCGATGAGCTGTATAAATAGAATTGACATTAAATATGGACAGCTGGTGTTGATTGGTCTCTCGTGCGACGCGGTACGCGCTCACTAACAGCAGCACGCCAACGATCACCAGTAAGACTACAGAGCTTTTCCACCCCGCATGATCGGCGAGCCAACCTGAAAATGCCAATGACAAAGCTGGCGCTACCGCTAACACCATGCTGATGGTCGACATCTGCCTTGCGGCCTCTGTTCGTGCGAATGCATCGTTCACCATCGCACGCGCCATTGCCATACAAGCCGCAGCGCCAAACCCTTGCAAGACACGAAAAATCACAAGCCAGTAAATATCACTAAGTACAATCACAGCAATACCACCGAGAACAAATAGCGCAGCACCCACCAGCAACACCGGCCGCCTTCCATACCGATCCGACAACGGCCCCCAAAACAACTGACCCACCGCAAGCGCCAACAGATACCCAGAGAACAGCTGCTGCACGGACGTACTTGAGACCGCTAGATCTTCGCCAATCTGCGGCAAGATCGGGGTCAGAACGGTGAGCCCCACCACACCGACGGCTGTACAAAGAGCCAAGAACCATATTGGGGGGACAAAGACGGCAAGGGCTACTGCCGAGCCTGCGCTATCGGTGCCCGCAAGGGGCACAGCGGACGAACCCGGCGGTGGGTGAGTGTTGATTATGGTCGGCTTTTCGGTTGAGGACTCGGTGAGAATAACACTTCATCGGTCAACCGCAGTCGTCACGGTAGTGTACGCGACCATGGGCTGGTGTCGAACGTGGGCGTACTTATCGAGCGGAAAATAGCGCCATCGTCTTACCTCAATCCATTCACGAGTGTGAGCGTACCTGACGTGTCGCCATTGACCGGTGTAAAACCAGGTTTTCTTGAACAATGCAGGAAATACAAATCGTTGTCGTCACGTATTTTTCACGCTAAATTTTTAACGCTAAAAAGATCTGCAAAAGACGCACTGGCGAGCGCGCTAGACGTTTTTAACCCTGCCTGTTCAATTTGCATGGCAAGGTATACATAATCGGCGGGTCTAGACGGACTCGGGATTTGCGAAAAATTAGGCCATTACAGTAATGGTCCGAGCTAGAATGATCGCTGCCCAGCTGCTCTAAGAGAAAGATACTCATGACCGAATCACGCCCTCTCACAGGCTACGCCGCTATCAATGACAGCGCGACCAACAAAGCCACTGCGTTTACCCGTGAAGAACGAGAAAGGCTCGGGTTAAGCGGACTTTTACCGTATGCACAGTCTTCGCCAGAGCAGCAAATGACCCGCGCATTGAACAGCATGCGTCGCAAGGGCAGCGATATTGAAAAATTCATCTACCTCAACGCGCTGCAGGGACGCAATGAGCGACTCTACTATCAACTAGTGATCGCTAACATAGTGGAAATCATGCCTCTGATCTACACCCCCACTGTGGGCCAGGCCTGCAAGGAATTCGCCCACATATTCCGCCAGCCGAAAGGGTTTTATATCACGCCAGAAGATAAGGGCAATATTCGCCGTATGCTCGATAACTGGCCCGGTGAGGATGTGCGCGTCATCGTCATAACCGACGGACAACGCATTCTCGGTCTTGGAGATTTAGGCGCCAACGGGATGGGAATTCCGATTGGTAAGCTCGCTCTCTATGTGGGCTGCGCAGGCATTGACCCGCAACACTGTATGCCGGTGATGTTCGACGTCGGCACCAACAGTGAGGAGGTGTTGGCCGATCCGCTCTACCTCGGCTACCCCCATAAGCGTCTGGAAGGTGAAGCCTATGAAGCGCTGATGGCTGAATTTGTCGAGGCTGTACAAGATAAATACCCCGGTGCACTTATCCAATTCGAAGATTTCCTTACCCCCAACGCCTACAAGTTGATGGAAATATCTCGCGATAAGGTGCTGTGTTTTAACGATGACATACAGGGCACAGCTGCTGTGACTTTAGCGGGTGTCTACGCATCCACTCGAATCAGTAAAAACGATTTCAAAGATTTACGCATCATGTTCCTGGGTGCGGGTTCTGCGGCAACCGGCATCGGCGATTTGATGGTTTCGGCGTTTATGGAACAAGGCTTGACCGAACAGCAAGCGGTACAAAGACTGTGGTACGTGGATTCCAATGGGTTGGTGGTGAAATCACGCACCGGCCTCAGGCCGCATATCAAACCCTACGCCCATGATCATGAGCCACTGGAATTCATTGAAGCGATAAACGCAATCAAACCCCATGTGCTCATCGGCGCAACCGGCGCTCCGGGAACCTTCTCCAAAGAAGTCGTGGAAGCCATGTCCACACTGAATGATCGTCCTGCTATCTTTGCGTTATCCAACCCAACCTCGCGCGCAGAGTGTACCGCCGAGCAAGCCTACCAGTGGAGTGGCGGCAAAGCCATATTCACCAGTGGCAGCCCATTCGATGCGGTGGACTATAACGGCAAAACGCTAAAGCCGGGACAAGGCAATAACGCCTATATTTTCCCGGGTATTGGATTGGGTGCGCTGGCGTGCAGCACATCAAGCATCAGCGACGAGATGTTTCTAAGCTCGGCCAGATCGCTCGCCGATATGGTAAGCGAGGAAAACCTTTCAACCGCCACCCTGTATCCACCGCTTACCGACATCCGTGAAGCCTCGCTGAATATCGCTACGGCATTAGCTGAAAAAGCCTATGAGCAAGGTTTGGCACAGGCTCCGAAGCCAGACGACCTAAAAGCCTTTATCGCCAATCAGATGTACGACGCCACCTATTAACACCGTATCAACGTACACGATCAAATCCAAGCGCCAGTTCTTTGATCCGTTACTGCAGGATTTACACATCAACTGCGTCGTCCTCGACGATGGCGTGTTTACCTTTCCTATTGAGAATCAGGCAAAGATCGATACATCGTTTAGAACCGATGAATTCGATATCAACCGAACTGCATTCAACTTTACCCAAAATAGCCGTGGTGCTCTGTTAATCCTCAGCTCGATCAACCTCAATGAAGGCGCGCCACAGCCCGACGATAATGACAGTAGCAACTGGCTACAATAGACATGCAATAGACGCCGTACGACAAAAAACCCTACAAAAAAACGCCCGGATCTTCACAGATTCGGGCGTTTTTTTCGTACTACGACAATCACTGCATAATTAGTTGCTTGCTAACTGCTCAGGGATTTTGAAGGTCCATACCGAACCGCCCTGATTGAGATAGCTGACAAATTTTGCGACCTCACCACCCCATAGAGGAACCGCTCCACCCCATCCGGTAACGATGGTCAGATACTGTTCGCCATCCTGTTCCCAGGTGATGGGAGAGGACACGATACCGGTACCGGTCTGGAAACTCCAGAGCTCCTCACCCGTATCTTCATCAAACGCTTTCAGAAAGCCTTCCGGCGTGCCAGTGAATACCAAGCCGCCACCAGTGGTTAAAACGCCACCCCACAGTGGAGCTTTGTTTTTATATTCCCATTTTACTTCACCAGAGGTTGGATCCACCGCCTTTAATGAACCGATGTAGTCATCGAAGATAGGCTTGATGGTGAAACCCGCACCCAGATACGCAGCACCTTTCTTATAAGTCACGGGCTCGTTCCAGATGTCCATGCCCCATTCGTTGGATGGAATGTAGAACAACTTGGAATCCTGTGAGTAAGCCATGGGCATCCAGTTCTTGCCACCGAGGAAGCTCGGTACGGCGAAGATGGATTTACCCTTCTTTCCATCGGCAGACTCAGTGGGGTTACCGGGACGATTCTCAGGATCGAACAACGGAC
>CALFBL010000039.1 GCA_937951695.1 uncultured Granulosicoccaceae bacterium
GCCATCAGATCGGCGAGGGGCTGTTGCCACTGCTGGTGGTGGCTCTACTGGCAACAATCAGCTGGGTCCGACTCTGGCAAGGCGCGGCGATCGTCATACTGTGTGTCGCGCTGCCGTTAATTGTCTTGCTGATGCGTGTGGAGCGTGTACCGCGAGGCACGAGCTATAAAGCCCTGCGCTCGGGCGTGCATCAGTACACACGCGCTGAGGTATTGCGTGATCCGATCTTCTGGGTGCTGTGCGGTACCACCTTAACGCCAGCGTTCATAGGCACCTCGTTTTTCTTTCACCAACAGCACATCGGCAACGTTAAGGGTTGGTCTTACGGGTTTATCGCGGCCACGTTTCCGTTGATGGCGGTGTCGAACATTGTGTTTGCTTTGTTTACCGGTGTGCTGATCGATCGTTTTAGCGCGGTTCGCTTGTTGCCTCTGTACTTACTGCCATTGGGTGTTGCGTGTCTGATGTTGACGTGGTTCGATGAATCATACGCGTTGCTGATCTACATGGTTTTACTGGGTGCATCGGGCGGGACGGCCAATACCTTATTAAGCTCGATATGGCCTGAAATTTACGGCACTCAACATCTTGGGTCGATACGAAGTCTGGTGATGGGCGGCATGGTGTTCAGCTCGGCCTTGGGTCCGGGTGTGACCGGATGGTTTATCGACCATGGTGTGCCCTACCCGTCACAAACTCTGGTTATGGCGGTGGTCTGCCTGTTGGGCACGGCGACGTTATTCTATACCTCAAAAGCCTTGACAGCCCGTAACCCATCAAGTTTCAACTAGGCCATACTGATGGCTTACTCAATAATACGGATGCGTCCATGAACATCCTGGTCATAAATTGCGGATCTTCCAGCGTCAAGTACGCGTTATTTGATGAACACGAAACCGTGTTAATGCAAGGCAAACGCGAACGCTTGTCGTCGGATGAGGGCAAGAGTCATCGGGATGCACTGAGTGAAATGATTGACGAACTCGGCGCGCACCAGGTTGACGCCATCGGCCATCGGGTGGTTCACGGTGGCGATGAATTTCGCGCCCCTACGCTGATTAACAATGGGGTAATAAACGCAATCGATCGTTGGAGTGCAGCAGCCCCTATGCACAACCCCTATGCATTGATGGCGATCAATGAGGCGCAGGTACGATTCGAGGGTGTGCCCAATGTGGCTGTTTTCGACACAGCGTTCCACGCGCGCATGCCGCGTCGCGCCTCTACCTACGCCATTGATCATGATATCGCACAACGATACCAGATAAAACGCTACGGATTTCACGGCATATCGCATGAATACGCAGCCGGTGTGGCCGCCGGGTTTTTGAATTGTCCAGTGGAATCGTTGCGCCTGGTGACACTGCACCTAGGCAACGGCGCCAGCGCCTGCGCCGTAGAATACGGTCGCTCGGCTGAAACCAGTATGGGCAATACGCCACTGGAAGGTCTGGTCATGGGCACACGTTCCGGAGACGTCGACGCCGGTGTATTGATGAATTTGTTGCAATCGGGTGAATACAGCCTGAAAACGCTCAATACACTGTTGAATAAAAGCAGTGGGTTACTTGGCTTGTCGGGCATCAGCAACGACTTAAGAGACATTGAAGCTGCCGCTGCCGACGGACACGATCGGGCACAGTTAGCCATAAACGTCTTCGCCCACCGGGCACGAAAATACGTCGGTGCCTATGCCGCTGCGATGGGAGGTCTGGATGCCATTGTGTTTACCGGCGGGATTGGTGAGAACAGTGCCAGCATGCGTGAACGCATCCTGCAGCGGCTTGAGTTTTTGGGTGTGCAGCTGGACATCGATCGCAATCGTCGTAGCGAGATCCGTGGTGATAACCAATACGCTGTCATCTCGGAGCCGCATTCACGCGTCGATGTTATCGTGGTTAAAACCAACGAAGAACGCATGATTGCACGCAAAACACTCATCGCTGTGTCAACCCCGTCAATCGAGACAGCCCCAACGATTCCCATCGCGGTCAGTGCCCGACATTGCCACTTAACAGAAGAGACTTTCGCCGCGCTGTTCGGCGAGGGTGCGCAGCCCACCATGGACAAACCGCTGTTACAACCCGGTCAATATGCCTGCAAAGAACGCGTCAACCTGATCGGACCGCGAGATCGAATCGACGGGGTGCGCGTATTGGGACCTTTACGCTCAGTGGATCAGGTGGAAATAGCTCGCACCGATGAATTTCGTCTTGGTGTCGATGCACCGATCCGAGACTCCGGTAAAATTGACGGCTCTGCCCCGATCACGCTGGAAGGCCCGGCAGGAACGGTGAAATTAAAACAAGGGTTGATCTGCGCCCTCAGGCATATCCACATGCACCCCGATGATGCAAACCAGTTTGGTGTCGCAGATAAAGACGAGGTCGCGGTCTCAGTGCTTGGCGGTGAACGCAGCCTGATATTTGGCGATGTGCGGGTGCGGGTAAAAGACAGCTACATGCTGGAGATGCACATCGACACCGATGAGGCTAACGCAGCAGAATTAGGTCGCGGCGCGTCCGGTGGGCTTTCGGTGACTGACATCGATGAGGATGGCTGCGTGAAGCGACTTGGCGAAGGGCAGTTTAAGACACAGAATAAGCCCGCATGAGCGATGTGGTTAGCGACACGACGCTTTGGTCTGACGTGCTTGATTTCTGGTTCGACGAACTGAAGCCGGCGCAATGGTTTGTGTCGTCTGCCGAGTTCGATGCAACCATCAAGAGTCGATTTTCGCACGCTTTGGCGGCACTGGCATCGAACACCGATATTCCGCCGGTTAACGACACGACCTTGCTGCGTTGCGGAATTACCGGGCCTGATGAGGTACTGGCAGCGATTCTGCTCACCGATCAATTCAGTCGAAATATATTCCGCGGATCACCGCAAGCGTTTCGCACCGACCCCTTGGCGCTGGCGCTGTCAAAGTACCTGATAGACACCGGCGCATTGCAGCAGATGGATTCGACCCAGATACAGTTTGCGATTATGCCCCACATGCACGCTGAGTCCCAGCACGCACAGGACATCTGCGTGACCCTGTTTACCGACTACGGCATTGAATCAGGACTTGCCTCTGCCATCGAGCACCGCGAGCTGATCCAGCGCTTCGGCCGATTCCCGCATCGAAACGAGATTCTCGGGCGCGATTCGACCGAAGCCGAGCTGCAGTACCTGAAACACGGGAAACGCTTCGGCCAGCGATAGAAGCGTTCTCGGCCGAACAACCCGAACCCGCACGGTTCGATTACACTGCCGCAGCGTTAACTTCAAGAGCTGAGCCCCTGGGCCATGAACACCACTGCCACAAGCACCACTGCCGCCACCAGGACGGTTGTTAATTCCTGGAACGAATTTGACCCGCTCAAACACGTCATCGTTGGGCGTGCCGACCACACCTGCATTCCCCCCAGTGAACCCGCCACCGAGGCCAAGGTACCTGAAGACAGTGACATGCGGGGTCTGTGGGGCCCGCGGCCGCTGGAAACGGTGGAACGCGCCAACGCACAACTTGATAATCTGGCAAAAACACTTGAAGATCGAGGCATCACCGTTGATCGCCCCACGCCGATTCAATGGAATCAGGCTGTGAATACGCCCGACTTTTCCACCGCCAGCCAATTCGGCTGTATGCCACCGCGCGACGTTCTGCTGACCATCGGCAAGGAAATACTCTCGGCCCCGATGTCGTTTCGCTGCCGCTACTTTGAGTACCTCGCGTATCACGATTTAATGCAACGCTACTTCGATGAAGACCCGGACTTTCGTTGGGAACAGGCGCCGCGACCGCGCCTGAACGATCGCTCCTATCAGACCGGTTACTTTGATGAGATCACCATAGAAGAGCGCCTGAGCCGAACCGCAGCGTTGGATTTTGTCACCACCGAACAAGAACCGCTGTTCGACGCAGCCGATGTGTGTCGCCTCGGTAAAGATCTTTTTGTGCAACACGGTCTGACCACCAACCGTCGGGGCATGGAATGGCTGCAACGCCATTTCCCCGCTCACAGAGTGCATTCGGTTAACTTTCCAGGCGATCCTTATCCAATACATATTGACGCGACCTTTGTCCCCCTGCGCCCGGGACTGATCATCAACAACCCCAACCGCAAATTGCCCGAGTCACAACGAAAAATATTCGAGGCAAACGACTGGGAGATCATCGATGCGGCGCCACCTGCGCACAATCAGCCGCCGCCACTGTGTTACTCCAGCATCTGGTTATCGATGAACTGTTTGATCCTCGATCACAAAACGGTCGTGGTAGAGGCCAGTGAGGTGTACCAGCAAGATCAGATGGACAAACTGGGCATGAATGTCATCCCGGTGCCTTTCCGCGATGCGTATCCGTTCGGTGGTGGCCTGCATTGCGCCACAGGAGATGTGCACCGTGAAGGCAACTGTGATGACTATTTTCCGAATCAGGTGCCGGGCACTTTGCTGCGTGGAAGCTAAGCCATGCCCCTGCGAGCGGTCGTATTTATGTTGCTCGCGATGTTGTTGTTTGCCATTCAGGATGCGTTGTTCAAACAGCTGACGCAAAACTACGCAGTTTTGCAGTTGTTACTGCTGCGCATGAGCCTGGTGGTGTCGGGTTTGTCGCTCGTTTTTCTGCTCGGCCGTAACACTCTGACCCTGAAGACGTTACGCTGGCCACTGATGGCGTTGCGCGGCTGTGTGG
This sequence comes from uncultured Granulosicoccaceae bacterium, assembly GCA_937951695.1. Lineage (GTDB taxonomy): Bacteria > Pseudomonadota > Gammaproteobacteria > Granulosicoccales > Granulosicoccaceae > Granulosicoccus. Next base: position 4,685 of record CALFBL010000039.1, read on the forward strand.
CGTTTGGGGCTTTCACGCTCTACTACCTCGCGCTGCAGAAAATACCGTTGGCGGAAGGGGCCACGGTACTGATGAGTGCACCATTGTTTGTGACCGTTTTTTCTGTACCGCTATTGGGTGAGAGGGTAGGGTTACATCGCTGGGTGGCGGTCTGGGTCGGGTTCGCAGCGGTGCTGCTGTTGCTTCGCCCAGGGTCCGATCTGTTTCAACCGATCATGATCTTGCCACTGATCGCAGCGGTTATGTATGCCTTGATGCCGATCATCACCAGACACATCAGCGCCACCGAGAGCACCTTTACCATCACGTTCTACACCACGGTATCGTATCTAGTGTTGTGCATGCTTGCGTCCGTATTTGTTAACCTGTGGCCTGCTACCCCTGACAGCAGCGCCTTTTACGCAGGCTTTGCCGAGCCGTGGTCGGCCTTGACCGTAGAGGCCACGCTATTGCTTTGCGTAACCGCTGTCTTGTTTTGCCTGTCGGTGTTATTGGTAACCGGGGCTTACCGTTTGGCGCAGGCCAGCGCAATCGCCGCCTTCGAGTACTGCTACCTTATCTGGGCCATGCTGATAGGCTACCTTCTGTTCGGCGAACTTCCGGCCCTGTTAACGTATCTCGCGGCGGCGATCATTGTCGGCTGTGGCGTTTACATCATTTTGCGCGAACGTCAGCTGAACGCCAAAATCCGGGCCTCAGCCCCCCATTATTAATTTTTAAAAAAGGACTACTGCCGTGTTTTTATGCTGTGGTGACGCACTTTTTGATCTGTTCGTCGATTCAGACGCTTACGCCAACGACATCGCTTTATCCGGCGGAGTGGGAGGCTCGCCATTGAACGTAGCCATTGGCCTCTCCCGCCTAGGCCATCACAGCCGCTACTTCACCAAAATCAGCCAAGATCCGTTCGGTCAACGCATGCGTCGGCATCTGGACAACAATCGAATCGACACCACACTGTGCGTCGATACCGAGCAAAACACGACTCTGGCCATCGTCGAAAAGAATTTTGATGGTTCTGCCAAGTACGTGTTCTACACCGACAACACCGCCGACGCCTCAATCACCAGCGCCGATCTCCCGCACTCGCTACCCGATGATATTGGCGTTCTGCACGTCGGCTCGTACTCCACCGTTCTGCCAGACTCAGGGAAATCTTTGTTGTCGTTGGTGGATCGGGAAAGTAAGCGCTGTGCAATCAGCTATGACCCCAACCTGCGATTGATGGTGGAACCCGATATCGCACTGTGGCGGCACGCGTTTGAACAGATTGGTCAGCACGCATTTTTCATTAAAGCCAGCGACGAAGACATCGATGAACTCATTGGCGAAGGCAAATACGACGAATTTCTGCAACGGGCTCTGGACATGGGCGCATCGGTGGCAGTGGTCACTCGCGGACCCGATGGCGCAATGGCAACTGACGCCACCGGTCAAAGGGTCGATTTGCCGGGAGTAAAGGTCATAGTTGAAGATACCGTCGGTGCGGGCGATACGTTCCAAGCTGCGGTACTGCACTGGCTGGTGACCAATCAGCACATTGGCACCGGTGACGGTGGTAAACCGGTGCTGTCGGGTAAGCTGGATTTGGAGGCCTGCGTGGCGTTCGCCTTGCAAGCCGCGGCCATTACCTGTTCACGCCGGGGAGCCGATTTACCCTCACTCGATGTTATAGAAAAAGCACTGAATGCCTCACCTGGATAGTGATAACCGTGGTTTACAGTCACCGACTGCGCTCACTGTATAAGCAATGATGACAATAGTTCACAGTCGCCCAGTTCACTGGCTGAGTGGCGGTTTGTTGCACAAATAACCCTTCGCCCAGAGGCTTCGGGTTCCTGTCCGATCAATATTTGCACAACCGTTGCGCGGCGTACGTCATCAACAAACTCTGTGGCCTGCCGACGATGGATGATAGGTTTGGTTTTTCCAAGGCCGCTGGTAGACTACCGGCTCAGCACCTATTTTCAGGAGTTTCCGATGTTCTTCTTAGCCTTTTTATTTTTTGTCGCTTTGATTGTATGGCTCGTCATGAACGGTCTAAACGAAATGCGCTGGGTGCAAGCACACAGCCACGACGAAGAAGTCGCCGCCGACCCGGGCATCCTACCCAGCATGGCTGAGATTACCGGTGCTGGAGAAAAAATCAAGGAAAAAACTCAAGCTGCCTTTCAGGAAGACGGCGCTTTGGGCAAAGTAAAGGAAAAAACTCAAGCTGCCTTTCAGAAAGACGGTGCCTTGGGCAAAGTAAAGGAAAAAACTCAAGCTGCCTTTCAGGAGGATGGGGTGTTGGGTAAAGCCAAACAAAAAGCACAAGCTGCCATGCAAGACGATGGCGCGCTGGGTAAGGCAAAACAGAAATTTAAAGATGGCGATTACGTGACGAAAGCCAAAGCGTTATCCAAGAACGCGGGGGAGAAAATCAAAGACGTCAGTACTCGTCGCAAACCCGATAACACACCAGGATAAAGTCACCGTGATGCGTGGGGTTGTCGAAAGCTTTGGTGAAACGTTTTAATCGGCCTTCAGCCCCACAGTTCAGCTGGCGCAGGCTGCATCACGCTGCTGTGATACTCCACCGCAGGCATTCGGTCTTCCGCTAACAACAACGGCCCATCCAGATCCGCCACTCGGGCTCCTTGAGCCACCAGCATTGCAGGCGCCATGGCCAGAGAGCTTGTTACCATACACCCCACCATGACATCAAAGCCCAGTTCGAGCGCGGCTGATTTTAACGCCAGCGCTTCGGTTAATCCACCGGTTTTATCCAACTTGATGTTGATCATGTCGTACTTACCCACCAACGCCTGTAACGAAGCCACATCGTGACAGCTCTCATCGGCACACACTGGTAACGGTCGTGCGCGACCAGCCAGCGCTTCGTCGCTGGATTGCGGTAATGGTTGCTCCACCATCGACACGCCCAACTCAAGCATAACCGGCGCTAGTTCGTCATAGTCAGTTGCAGACCAGCCTTCGTTAGCGTCCACAATTAATGTGGCATCGGGTGCACCTAGGCGAATGGCCCGCAAACGATCCAAGTCTCCGGCACTACCGAGCTTTATTTTCAACAACGGCCTGTTGGCGTGTTCGGCGGCAGCGGTTCGCATTGCCTCGGGTGTGTCTAAAGACAAGGTATAGGCCGTAGTGATGGCTTCGGGCGCGCTCAATCCTGCCAGTTTCCAGACAGGTACACCCGAGCGTTTGGCTTCGAGATCCCACAAAGCGCAATCAATCGCGTTACGTGCAGCGCCCGCCGGCATTAACTGCTGCAGGGTATCGCGTGACGCGCCAGACACGATGTCGGATTCAACCGCTCTTATCTGCTCGCGGACGCTGTCGAGCGACTCTCCGTAACGTGCATAGGGATAGCATTCACCTCGGCCCCAGTGTTCACCCTCAGTCAATTGTACCGTTAGAACTTGCGCGACGGTTCGAGAACCTCGGGAGATGGTAAACGCCTGTTTAAGTTTAAATTCGTCTCGCGTCAGTGTTAGGCTTACCATCGCCCGCTAATCCAGTTCGGCGATTAAACGGGTCGCACCGTGGCGGTAAGGATCCACAGTTGGTAACCCCATCTCCGATTCAACCTCAGCACAGTAGCGGATCGCAGCCTCGTCATCGAGCGCTGCAGTGTTCACCGACACAGCCACCACTTTACACGCCGGATTTACCACCTTGGCCAAGGGCAGCGCAACTTCCCTTAGTTCCGTTAACATCGGTAAGTTATAGTGCGGCAATCCACGCATGTGTGTCCGTGTGGGTTCATGACACAACACTATAGCGTCCGGTGCGCCACCGTGAATCAGGGCCAATGTCACGCCACTGTAGGAGGGATGAAACAAGCTGCCCTGGCCTTCGATCATATCCCAATGCGCGTCATCGTTGTCCGGTGTCAGGTATTCCACGGCTCCGGCCATAAAATCTGCGACAACCGCATCCAGCGGCACACCATCACCGGTGATTAAAATACCGGTTTGTCCCGTGGGTCTAAACGTTGATGCGCGTCCCGCTCGATGCATGGCTTTGTCCATCGCCAACGCAGTGTACATTTTGCCCACAGAGCAATCGGTACCCACGGCAAGACAACGCTTTCCGCTTCTTGGATGACCGTTCGCAATCGGGTATTGCACTTGCGGTATGCGCACATCGATCAGCTTGCGATTGCGGGTATTGGACACTTCCACCAACATAGGGATATCACTAAGAAGGTTATGCAAACCGGAGGCAATATCCAGCCCGGCTTCCAACGCCTCAACGAACACGCTTAGCCATGAGTCGCTGATAACGCCGCCGCGGTTAGCGACCCCGACAACCAGGGTTTTCGCACCCGCTTTTACCGCGTCCTGAAGGCTTAAATCCTTCAGACCCAAATCCGCTTGGCAGCCAGGCTGTCTGAATTGCCCAACACACGTCTCCGGTCGCCAGTCTTTTATGCCCTGAGCCACCTTGGCTGATAGAGAATCTGGTGCATCACCGAGAAACAGCAGATAGGGAGATTGAATGATCATGAACAACACCTTGAGCGCACGCGCGGATTTTACCATCAGCGAATCGACGAAAACTGCGCACTAGAGCATTTTTAGGTACTCAACCAGGGCACTTTTTTGCGCGTCATCCAACTCCACCCCGTAGCTGTGACCTTGATTGCCGTAGCCGTCGCGGCTGGTGTCGTACACCCGAGGGTCTGGAATCGTGCCTGCACCAGCAGCAACCGTTTCATAGCGCCAGCCGACATTAGCGGTGTCGTAACTGTCTGGATCTCGGGCGTCGCTGGCGATATGCCGCCAACGCGTCGGGCGTTGATCTTCGCTTAACAGCGTGGCTAAGTTCGGTACCGAACCGTTGTGCAAAAACGGCGCGGTTGCCCAGATACCGTCAAGTGGCGGCGCGACATACCCTTTGGCAGGCGCTGCCTTCGAGCGTAGTCCAAACCACGAGGCATTAAACCAGCCAACGAATTCACGACCGAACTCCCCGGTGGCAACCTCCAGCAACCGTGCGTCGGTTTTCACCGCATCAATGGCCGTTACGGTGTTCGGATAGCTCGGGTCAGCGCCGTAAGTGCCATGGCAACTTGAACAGTGCTCAAGGTAGGGTTGCTCGCCGCGTTGCGCCAATTCGCGATCGATCTCGAACGGGTACGCCGGCGGCTCGATACTCGACAGATACGCTCTGACATCCGGCGCGTATTCATCGATTTGATCAAGCTCCGCCACGCTGTCTGCACACAGCATGGAGGCTGCCAACATAAAGCGTGCATGATCGTCGCGTCCTTCGCTTAAGTTGAACATGGCGTGTTTTTTTTGCATACGCCACCACGGCGGCACACTCACCGGAGGGGGGTCGGTGGGTGGCATTAGCATCTGCGGCTCACTCATCCACGCATGTGTGTCGACATCCCGATGTGCAACCAGAGCTCCGGTGAGGTTGGGCGCTGGATTTACACCGACGGTGCGGGTTTGTATGTAGGGTGCAATCGCGGCGATCCGATCAGCGAACAGCGTCCATTCAGCCGCCTCAGCGTCCCCTTGCAGCAAAGCCCCGGCACGCTCCACCGCCACCGATGGATTCTGTGTAAAGTCAGCGAATTCATTGCCCAAGCCAATCACCAATTCGCCAAACAAGACTGTGCCGTGACACGACAGGCAGTTCGAACTGACAATGGGAATACCGCTACGCCCAATGACGCGATTGGTGTTGTAGGGCAACCCATCCATCGCCGCATCACGACCCGTTACATCCACCACAGTACCCAGGCCCAGCCCGGAGGCCGACCCGGAAGCCGACGACTGCAATTCACGAAACACCCGTTCGGGTAAACCGCAATTGACATAGGATTCGTGCAGCAACGCATGACGCCCTGTATGAGGATCCCCGGGGCGTTGTTCAAACACCGGCACCGGCCCTACAGGTGATAACCAGTCGGCCGGTTTAACAACGTCAGCCAACTTAGCCTCATTAGGATCGGCTGGGTTGTCCGTGCAAGCCGTGGCTGAGAGACACACTACGAATAAACTAAAAAGGCGCATTTACAAGTTGTCCGAATTGCGTGGATACAGCGTTAACAATCCCGGATGTGCCATGCCGTCTTGTTCAGCGAGCACTCCATGCCGTACCCCTAAAGAGTCGTTATTAAAGCCGTTTTCAAACGCGGCCGGAACCTTGATTGAATAGGCTTGCGATAAGCTGGGTACTTGAACAACCAACGACTCTGGAAACAACGCGGCGTCGGCATAATTCATCTGCCAACGTACCTCGCCAAGCTCCTGTCGTTCACCGTTTTTGACCAGAGTTGCCGACACCGTCACTGGCCCTGACCCAGTGCGTCGACGGCTGCGATTTACGAGCAGCTCTTCATCTGCTGACAGAACAATTTCAAGCTGCTCGATTAAGACCACACCGGCAAGGCTAGGTAACTGACCGTAGGCGTGCGTCACCCAGCGAACATCGTTGTCAGTAACAGTGCGTGTACCGCTGAATACAGTGTCTCCCAGGCGAAACCGTTCTGGACAGTCGCGGCTTTGCCACACTTCTGTGTCGTCTGCTCGAGTGTCGCTGTGCCGCTTCAGGGTGAAGGTACTCGCGCAACCTGTGTGACTGATTAAGGCCACCACGTCATGCACATAGACGCTGTCGTCGGTTACATCGGCTAACGATAAGGCACGCCGTTCGGCAACGCTATCCGAAACCTGTGAGCCGCTGGCAAAATCGTAACTTTGGTAACGCTGCATCATGACATCCCGGAAACGCCAGTTGGATGCCTCCTCGGCATCCGTTGCGTTCGCAGCCGCGATCGCGACACGCAAAAACTGCTGCTCGTGCCATACCCAGTCCTTACCGTCTGCAGGCCGAGTCAGCGACGACAAGGTCCACTGTTCGAACCGTTGATCGGGCTGGGTTTGAAACGGCGTCTGCGAATCGGGCAGTTCAGGTACCGGAAAACTTCGAGTAATTGTCTCGACCTGTGCAGAATTGAGTAGTTCGCCGAAGGCGGACGATTGATCGCTCAACCAATCTGAAAATTCCGTTAGAGCCTCAGCGGCTGCATCGGTGTTGTGGCCCTGATCCTGAGACTGCGAGCCCTGCGCCGATTGCTGAGGTGGCGAATCACACGCTGATAAAACCAAGCCAACGCACAGCACCCAGAACAAGCCCCGGCGAAACAACTGGATGGTGAAACATCCCTGCGCGCTGATCTCTGTTGACGTGTCCATCGGTTTAAAAGGTTCCTATGCCTGAGGCTTCCATAAATCGATACTGAATGTTTTTAGCCACGAATCATCCGTAAAGTCATCGTAGTCCAGACTGTAACGCCGCCCAGCTTCATTGAACCATTGTGCGTTGAAATGACGTTCGAACTCTTGCATAACAACGGCCGTTCCACGAACCCGAATATCAACGTTAGTTTCCAGATTAAAGTTATCCAAATTACGCCGGGTGTAGTTACCCGATCCTAAAATCAATCGCTGATGATCGCCGCGTTGGGCGAACAACACTTTCCCATGACATTGTTCCCCAGTGGTGTCGCACCAACGCACCATCGCCCCTGCGTCCACCAACTCTTCGGCTACCGGTCGATTCGGCACGCCGTTTTTGGATCGCCCAAATGCATCTTTGTTTGCATCCAATAGCACGCGCACGGTGACACCTCGCTTGGCAGCGTTGGCTAACGCGTTGATGATCGAGCGATGCGAGAGATAAAACATCAGAACATTCACCTTGTCACCCGCGTTGGTCGCGTCGATGGCGCTCAACACGCTTTGCGCGATTGCTTTTTCAGTAAGTACGCGAATGAACGGTTGGTCCACTGCATTGGCAGACTGGAAGTCAGGCTCCTCACGCGGGTTGGACGAAAGCGTGCCTGGGTTCAACATCGACACGGATTGCAATTGATCCAGAGCCGTTTGGGCCGATTCAGCCACCGCCTCGTCCGCGGCATTGGCGGCAAGCTTTAACAATTCTATTTCGGTTCGCAGTAACGCCAGTGCCGCATCGCCTGAGATTTCGAGGCCCACATTACGGTGAGCGCTACTGCCGTCGTGCGGGTTGGCCGAACTGACGACAGCCTGCCACATAACGCGCCCAGTAGACTGCCTAGCGGTGATCAGCAGTTTGCGATGATTGGCCTTGAAATTCAGTAACGCCAGCCAACTGCGGACCGAAACTTTTTGCTCGCCGAACGGAGGCGGCAGGCTACCGACATTGATTTTGTTCCCAAACGGGCAAATCGCCGCTCGCCAGATTGCCGAATAGACGGGATTACTGTCTTGCAATTTAACCAGCGGAGTTAATACAACCCGCACGTCTGCGTCGCTTAGACGCTGTAGATGCTTAGAGTGGACTCCGCCGTAAATGGTGTTCACAGGGTCGGTAATGACGATCACTGGCATCGTCGGATGGCGGCGCTTGGCGTCGATCAAGGCGTCCGTGAGTTCAGACGATAACGCGCGGAAAGCCTCAGTTTTTGGCCCCTGCCAAACGTTGAACAAAAACATGTCCAGCACGATGGCGTCACTAGCAGCCCCAATTAAACGCATCACAGCGTCAAAGATGGATTGCTCGAGAACCCTCTCGCCCGATTGGTCCTGCCAGCTGGTATCCAGCAGCAGACGCGATTCACCCAGCTCAAACCAACGGGAACGATTATTGATAACCGGAGGGGGTGGAACCAATGCGGTGATGAGATAGATCACGGCCACAACCAACAAAACGACAAATACTTGACGTTTCTTGCTCCTCCACTTCGTGAATTTTGTCGACATGCGTTCCGAAATCCACCATTTAGGGGCCGTAAAGTTTATTTTATTAAAACACCGTCACAAATATTTAAGGTTACGTTGTTAGAATCTCGCCGATAAGAACAATAACAACGCACTCGGGCATCTCGATGGTAGCGACGCTAAGCTCAATTTAGGGTGGTTGCCGACGCCATGCAGTACGGAAACAGATCAGATTATAATGAAACAAGTCAACTACATGCAGCCAGGCCCCGGACTTCAAGGCTACGCAACGGTTCCCGCGACCAGCGACGCGAAAGAATATCTGGCGCTTATACTTCGGCATAAGTTTGGCATTTTGCTGACCCTGCTGCTCGGTGTGGCTATAGCGACCTTGTACCTGATCAGCACCACGCCGGTGTACCAGGCCGAGGCGTTGATTGAGGTGGACGACACCAATCCGCTTGACGACAACACCGTCGTGGACTGGACTCGCCCAACTATCAAGGAAGAGGCGAACATTCTGCGCTCACGCAAAGTGCTGCAACCGGTGGTTGATCTGTATCAGCTGCGCAATGAAACCCGTGCAAAAAAGCTTAAAGTCGTCGGTGACGTCACTGAACGGGTACCCGCACTGGGCGATTGGTTGTCAAAGCTCGATTTTGCCAAATCCTTCGCGTGGCATGGAGAGAGCATCGAAATCACCAACTTGTCCGTACCGCGTGCCTGGGAGGACGATCCGTTGACGTTAACCGCGTTGGGCGATGATCGCTATTCGCTGTCGCGTGAGGGTCGCGTGCTGGTGGAATCGGCGAGTGTCGGTGAAAATCTGCGCGTCGACGTTGGCAGTAATTCGCTTGTAACGCTCACTGTCACGGCCATGGACGCCACAGAAGCGGTTGAATTTTCGGTGGTGCGTCGTTCTCTTGAATCCACCATCAACGGTGTTCGCGCTAGTTTGTCCACCGAGACATCGGACGCACAATCGCGAATGATTACGTTGAAATACTTAGGTACCGATCCGATCGAAACCACCGAGGTTGTGAATCAGGTCGTGCAGGTGTACCGCGACGTCAAACTCTCGGACGACATTGGTGACACCGTTAAAGAACGCGAAATTTTTGAATCCAACTTACCCAATGTCGCCAGTGAACTGGAGGCGGCTGAAAATGCGCTGTCAACGTTTCGTCGCCGCACCGGTTCCATCAACACGTCCCTGCAATCGGGCAACATCCTTGGCCAAATTGATGTTTTGCAACGCCAGTTAAACGAGCAGGAAATCGAACGCGATGAGCTTCGGGAGCGCTACACCGCACTGCATCCGAGCACAAAGCGACTGGATAAAGAAATTGGCATCATTCAGCGCAAGATCAATCAGCTGCGTGGTCGAGTGAGCTCTATGCCTAATAACGAGCGTGAGATGGAACAGCTGCAACAGGAGGTGGATAACAAGCGCACCATCTATAACGAAATGAGCGCACGGCTCGAGAACATCCGTATCAAAGAATCGATCACATCGGGTAGCGTCAAAATCTGGGACAAAGCGATTCCGCCAGAGCGCCCGGTTTCACCCAACAAATTACTGGCGTTAGTCGGCGCGACGCTCGGCACCCTGTTTCTCTACATGCTGTACCTGACCTTACGATCTGCGCTCTCGACTCTGATCTCTGACCAGGAATCATTGGAACGTGCTTCAGGACTACCGGTTTACATGAGCATTCCGAAGAGCTCTGCGCAAAAACGCCTAGCGTCAGCACCGACTGTTGATCCGCGACGCCTACTTCCGGGCGCAAGCGGTAGCAGCGACCGCAAAGCGCTGGCGAATGTACTGGCGGTGGGTAAACCCGAGGATTACTCGGTAGAGAGCATGCGAGGACTTCGGTCCATGCTCGAAGACGTCATGGACGGTGCCAAGAACAATATTTTGATGATCACCAGCCCCCTGCCCAGCATGGGTAAATCGTTCATTAGTTTGAATTTGGCGGTGTTGCTGGCTCAGTCGGGAAAGCGCGTGTTACTGATCGACGCCGATCACCAGCGTGGTCAATTGCACAAGCAATTTGGCTTGAAGATGGGGCCAGGCCTACCCGAAGTGGTGCGAGGAAAATCCGAGCTGAAGGAGACCGTAAAGCCGTGTCAGGTGGAAAACCTGTATGTGATCCCGCGCGGATTTATGAACGATGGCAGTAGCCGGGAAATGCCCGGAGATCGTGAATTCGGTCGATTTATGGATGTGGTGGCGCATCGCTTCGACATTTGCATCATCGATACACCGCCGGTACTGAGCGTATCGACCGCCGCCAGTCTGGGAAAGCAAGCTGGCTCCACCCTGATGGTGGTAAAAGAAGGCGAGATTAAGGAACCGCAACTGACGGAATCGCTAAAGCGCTTAAGCTTCTCCGGCATTCGGGTTAACGGATGCATTCTCAATGGGGCGACCGCACCAACGCCCAGACACTATGCTTACTACAGAGAGCAATTGGACTAGGTGAGAGTCGCAGGCCTGATACGGCTTATACGCGACCTATGAGGATGCGATTCAGTGCATAAATACCACTGAATCGTGAACCGCTGTGTCGCGAATGCGCTTGTATCGTCAACATTTGTGAAACAGAATGGATTTTGGGTAATTTTCCTACTCACTTAACAACATGAAATCACAAGCGAGCGCTAAAATCATCGACATCAACAGCACTCGTTGTTGTTCAAGGTCCAGGAGAAGTACGTGTCAGGTTTAGAGTTGCACAAAAACAACAGATCGGATGTTCTCGGCGGTTTTGCCCACTCATCAGCCAATTCAGCTCTGCTCACTTCAACCGCCAGTGAATCTCACTGGCGTTCAATAGCCACCTCCGACACCATCTCGCTGCGACCCCTCTCGGGTATTAGCTGCGCTGCAAAGCGCGCGTTGGACTTCATTCTTGGCTCGGTCGCTCTAGTACTCCTTTTTCCCGTAATGGTCATTATTTCTGTTGCTGTCAAACTGGACAGCACGGGTCCGGCATTGTTTTGCCAACCGCGCTCGGGCCGCAACCGTGAGATCATCAAGGTCTATAAGTTCCGTACCATGTACCAATCAAAGCCATCGAGCGAATTCGTTCAAGCGTCCAAAGACGATCCGCGCATTACGCGTGTTGGTGCTTTCTTGCGACGAACCAGCCTCGATGAACTGCCCCAGTTGTTCAACGTTATTCAGGGCTCGATGTCACTGGTCGGTCCACGCCCGCACCCGTTAAAACTCGACGATGATTTTCGCCATGTTATCCCTGCTCTTCATTCACGCTATTGCGTCAAGCCGGGCATCACAGGTTGGGCACAAATCAATGGCTACCGAGGTGAAACCCGTCAGTTGAAAGACATGTCTGGTCGTATCGAGCACGACCGTTATTACATCCGCAACTGGAGCTTGTCTCTGGACCTGCGAATACTAGTGGTGACAGTCTTCAAAGGCTGGACACACGAAAACGCATATTGATGACTTGTGTGTGAGCGAGCATACTCTTGCGCGTCACAGCCTGCTTGGATTTGAAGTACATCCTGGTACGCTCGATGACTATCTGAATCTTATCCGGCACGCAGCGGCTCACCAGCAGCGCTACACCGTGCTGTATCATAACTTGCATTCGCTCTACAGCTACTTTACGTCGGAGCAGCTACAGGATGATTATAAAGGCTGCACGGTACTGGTGGATGGCATGCCAGTGATCTGGCTTATGCAGGCCAAAGGGATTGCGGTCACGCGTGAGCACCGCCTGACTTACGTCGATTTCATCATGCCCATGATGAAACTTGCGCAGAGCGAAAATCTTAACGTGTTTCACGTCGGTCAAAAGGCGGAAATTCAACAAGAAGCCATGAAGCGCATTCGTGAACAGGTTCCAGGTATCGAGATTGCGGGTCATGACGGATATTTCGATCAAAGTTCCGACAGTGATGAGAGCCAGCGCGTAATTGATGAAATGAATCAGTTCGGCGCCGACATCGTACTGGTAGGATTCGGGGCTCCAAAACAAGAAGCCTGGCTTGCCGCAAACCGTGAAAAAATTAACGCATCTATCGTCTTTGCCTGTGGCGCCTGTATGGAATACGTTGCTGGCGCCGTCAGCACTCCGCCACGTTGGATGGGTCGCACCGGACTCGAATGGTTGTTTCGACTCGGGGAAAACCCACGCCGGTTTGCGTTTCGCTATCTCGTCGAACCGATTTTGCTTGCTGGCATTCTTGGCAAAAGGTGGCTGAGTGAGAAATTTAACCGTACGTCTTCCTAACCCATATCTCTAGATGGCTAGCCATGAATCCGCTGTGAGGCGCTCATCGTTGTTTGCCCGTTTGGGTGAATTGTCGTCTCAGCGCTATCTTGGCTCGCTGGGCGCGCAAGCCCTTGTCAGTGGCTTTCATTTTGGTCTGAACTATCTGCTGCTGCAGCGCATGTCGCAATACGATTACGGTGTGTTTGCGTTTGCCTTCTTCACCCTTGCACAATTTGCAGCCGCGCTAAACAACGCCCTGATATCGACTCCGCTGGCGGTCTACACACCGACGGTAATAGACGAACAGGAGCGCGCGGACAAAGAAGCTATGTTCAGCCTGTTGAACATCCTGTTATTTCTGTCATTGATCATGACCGGGCTTGGCTATCTTTGGTATTCCGGGCAAGCGACCCATCTGGTGTTATCTGTGACATTATTTGTGGCCTGCTACGCCGCTCGCCAATACAGTCGTAGTTTGGGGTACGCAAGACTGCGCCCATTGGTCACGGCAACCGGCGATGCTACCTATGTGATCATCGGGCTGATTTTCACAGCCTTTTTCGTATGGCGATTCGATACCCTGAAAGTGGAATGGGTGCTATCAGCATTGAGCGCTGCCAACTTGTTCGCAATGACTGTCGAACGCCTGCGCCTGAGCGGGCGCTGGTGGCGCGGTTACGATTTCTCTCAATTGTGGATGTACAAAGAAATCTGGTTGCAATCGCGCTGGGCACTCATTGGGGCGATGACCACGTTGCTGCTGGCTCAGGCCCACAGTTTGATTATCACCTGGGCAGAAGGCCCTGCCGCCTTTGCTCCACTGGCCGCTGGGTTCGTGTTATTCGGGCCGGTGCGTATCGCGTTGATCACCTGGCAGAACATGGTAAAACCTGAGATTGCGGTGGCCCTGTCGCAGGGCCGTAATGATGCGGTATCGGGCCAAATCCGGCGCACCGTGCTGATGATGGGTGTGGCAGTGGTGTTACTGGGCTTGAGCCTGATGGTGCTCTGGCCCTGGGTGAATGAGATTCTGTACGCAAAGAATTACGGCGATCAACCGATGCAGATGATCGTCTTGATGTGGGCCGTAATAACCTTCTTTGCGGCGATTTATAATGCACCAGCCGCTGCGCTGCAAGCGTTGAAAGATTTTCGTGTTCTGGCGATGAGTAGTGTTTATGGCGCCGCAATAAGTGCGATTGTGGTCAGTGTTTTGCTTTACTACACGGCACCTGAGTTCACATTACTGGGCATTATGGCTGCTGAAGCGTTCATGGCCGTCTATCTTCTAAGTATTGTTTTCAACCGACTGAAACCGAACCGATAATCTGCCTGAATCGCATAGTGCGCTGCTGGCAGATCCAGGCCACTCAGCAAACACCTCATGCACACAGTTATTGTCATATGTACCTACCGACGACCCGGTGGTCTCAGTCGCCTGCTCGATCACATAGAACGATTGGCGTTACCTGCAGGAGTCGATAAGCGCGAGATCGCGCTGGCGGTGGTCGACAATCACGCCGACGCTGAAGGGCTAGCGGTGTGTGAGGATCGTGCCGCTGATTACCGTTTTACCCTGAACGCCATATGCCAACCGGGCAACGGGATATCAGACGCTCGTAACGCCTCTGTGGCGATAGCGTTATCGGCCAATCCGCAATACGTGGCCTTTCTCGACGACGACGAAT
>CALFBL010000040.1 GCA_937951695.1 uncultured Granulosicoccaceae bacterium
AACCCAGCCATTCTGCAGAGCGTGGATGGCGGCCTCGGCAGGTTCACCATCGACCTGCACACAATAGGTTTTGGCGAGTTTGTTGTCGGGGTGTGCAATGCGGTTTTGCAGCTTGCCGTCATCGGTGAGCAGCAGCAGACCTTCGCTGTCCCGGTCTAGTCGGCCAGCGGCATAGACCGAGGGGATGTTGATGTAGTCGGCGAGGGTTTCACGCCCCGTCGCATCGGTGAACTGACACAATACCTGAAACGGCTTGTTAAACCGAATTAACATGCGGTGTGGGCGTAGGCGTTTTGCACGCGTTGGCTTAAATCGATCGCCTCGATGTCGTTAAATCCGATCCTCATCAGCGCGGCCACAGTCGCATCCGTAAGCGGTGCCCTCACCGTCAACGAATCCAATGTGTCGGGTAAATCATCCACTGCAATGCAACCGGTGAGTTGCCGTGCCATGCGAATGGTGGGTTCGTGTTCGGCGAGCAAGGTAGCCACGTGTTTTGCGCCTCGAAATCGCATAGCGGCCACTGCCTCCAGATTGGCAAACACGCCGTCCAAATCGCCCCATTTATGTAACACTCGAGCTGCGGTGGCAACCCCAACGCCGGGAACGCCTGGAATGTTATCGGTTTTATCGCCCGATAACGCCAACAGGTCAGCGATTTGCTCGGGTCTCACGCCAAAGCGTTTGGTTAACTGAGCGCAGTTACTGCGTTGATTTTTTGCGTAGTTCCACAGGATGTCGTCGTTGCCTACGAACTGCACGAGATCTTTATCGGCGCTGATGATGGTTATTCGTTGATGAGCTGCATGTGCTTGCCGGGCGAAGTGGCCAATGATGTCATCAGCCTCGATTTCAGGGTGTGAAAAATGCGCAACTCCCAGAGCGTCACAAACCGATTGACAGTGCTGAAATTGGCGTTGTAATTCAGGTGGGGATGGGGCTCGTCCCGCTTTGTATTGCGGGTGAATACGGTAGCGAATGGCGTTTCGGTTTCGGCTATCGAATGCGGCGCAAAACAGTCGCGGTGTTTGCGTTTCGAGAACAGACACCAGCGTGTTGGTAAAGCCGGTTACCGCGTTAAAGGGTTCGCCGTGCGCACTGATGGTACTGGCGGGCAGTCGTTGCCAACCGCCAAAGATGTAGATGCTAGAATCGAGCAGGTAGATCACACCATCGCGCCAGGCTCAGCGCGTGGCGCTAAGGTTATTAAGATTGCTGCGGTGGTGCAGCTTAACACTCGTACTGCCGTTGTAGCGGCCAAACCAACCTCGCACTTCCACGCTCTTCCCGATTAGAGACAGCGCCTTCGCTTCGGGTAGCACGGTGGTGCTCGTCCGCACCTTCACGCCGTTGGCAAGGGTCAGGGTGATGCGCTCTTTGGCTGCACGAACCGCATCAACCGTATTGGTAAGCACGTGAAAGCCGACAATGCGGCCGGTGTTTTGGTGTGGTGCGAACCAGGGGTTGTCGGTGTATTGCCACACGCCTCGCGATTGTTCACGGGCGGATTGCTCGACGCGTTGGTAGTAGTCGGCGCAACGAGTGTTAGGCGACACTGCCGCAGCGGCTGCCAGCCCTCTAGCCAGCAGCTCGGTGGCCATATTGGCGTTGTCGGCCAAGCGTACGTGCGCGAGCACACGGCCGTATCGATCCGAAGTCTCTTCCCCCAGCACCAGTTCAACCTCGGGATTCTTCTGGGTAAGTTGGTCAATCAGCTCACGCGCCTGTAGAGCTTCGGTGCGCAGTGCCTGTTCTGAGGTTTTCGACAATTCAGGTGCGTTGATGCCGATCACCCGCACTCGCCGACCATCGTCAAGTACGATGGTATCGCCGTCTGTGACTGCCTGAATGCGTGCGGTCTCGATCACCGTACTGGCCGGGCCATTGGCGGTGGTGGCGCATTGGTGCCCGGAATGGCTGACTTCAGCTTGATTTTGCGCAGCCGCGATCCCGGCCGAGGCCAGTGATACGTAGAGCAAGCCCGCACCCAGCGCGGCGGTGTAATAGGTCCGGACAAAAAAAAGCGGGCCGCCTGTTACAGGCCGACCCGCTGATTTGATGTCACGTGTTTTGATGATACTGATTGACGTGATTGTCCAACCTCAGGATGGCAGGTGGTTACTTCTTGCCACCATAACGGCGTTGGAACTTGTCCACCTGACCGGCTGTGTCCAGCACCTTCTGCTTCCCGGTGTAGAACGGGTGGCAATCGGCGCAGACTTCGATGGACATGTCCTTGCCCGAGGTTGAGCCAGTTTCGAACTTGTTGCCACAGCTGCAAGTTACGGATACGGCTGAATAGGCTGGATGAATATCTGGCTTCATAGGGTCAACTCCAAGCGGAATTTGAATAGGTAGAAACAATAGGGATTGTAGGAGCAAATTGCAAGCACGTGCGGCGTTTTAGCGCATGACTGTCATGCCGGTTTGATCGGAATCGTGATTCGTGACTCAGTCGAGGATCGGTTCAAGCCGGGTCCATCCAGATCGGCCGTCATGAACAATTCCAGTAGCTCGTTGAGCATCTCGATGCCGCGCTTCGTGGGTTGAAGCTTACCGGCTGCTCTGACCAATAGACCCTTCTCGGTACCTTGCTGGATGGCGCCCAACCACGGTTGGATGGACGTGCCTGTGCGGGTGGCGAAGTCGGTCAGCGAAAACCCGCTGGTGAGACGCAGCGCGTTCATCATGAATTCAAGCCCGGTGTCCGCCAGGGCGATTTCATGTTCGCCGCCGAGTTTCTGAGCGCCAGCGGCCGCCATCCAGGTGGTGGGGTGTTTGTGCTTCCAGCGGCGCAGGATCCGGTTGCTGTCAGCGAAGCTGATTTTGCCGTGAGCGCCCGCGCCAATGCCCACGTAATCGCCGAATAGCCAATAGTTCATATTGTGTTGGCTCTGTCGCCCCGGCTGGCTCCAAGCCGATACCTCGTATCGGGAGAACCCGTGTTTCATCATTAATTCATGCGCGCCACATTGCATGTCCCAGCGAATGTCATCGTTGGGTACTTTGGGTGGGAACTTGGCAAAGCGTGTGTTCGGCTCAATGGTGAGTTCGTAGTAAGAGAGGTGTTCGGGTTGATGGGTCAGGGCCGTGTTGAGATCCTGCAGCGCATCGGCGAGGCTTTGCTGCGGCAGGCCAAACATCAGATCCAGATTCAGATTGTCAAAGCCTGCGGATCTTGCCACTTCGATCGCCCGGTGAGCCTCGGCCGCATCGTGCACCCGTCCCAGTTGCTTGAGCTGAATGTCATTAAAACTTTGCACGCCGATGGATAAGCGGTTAACACCAGCGCTTTTGTATTCATGAAAGCGCGCCGCGTCGAGCGCCCCGGGGTTGGCCTCCATGGTCACCTCGGCATTAGGGCTCAACGCGGTCAAAGCTCGTACCCCAGAGAGAAAATCGTTAATAGCGGTCGCACTGAACAAGCTCGGGGTTCCGCCACCGATAAACACGCTGCTAAACGTGCGGCCCCATACCAACGGCATCTCAAACGCCAGATCATCGAGCAGCGCGTTGATGTACGCCTTCTCGGGTAAGTCGGCCTTGGCCTCATGCGAATTAAAATCGCAGTACGGGCACTTCTTCACGCACCAGGGCAGGTGAATGTACAGCCCCAGCGGTGGCAGCTCCGTGAAGCTGCGACCCGAAGCGATTTCGCCGCTCACAACGACGTGCCAAGCGGACGTTGGGCTAGCTTGGCCACAAGTTCGACCACCGCTTTACCGCGATGGCTCAGCCGGTTCTTGGTGGTTTTATCGAGTGTGGCAGCAGCAACGCCTGTGTCGTTGCTGCAGAACAAGGGATCATAACCAAAGCCGTGTTCACCCACCGGGGTGGTTAGGATATGGCCCTCCCAGCTGCCTTCACTGATGATCGGCGAAGGGTCGAATTCATGACGCAGTAACACCACAGCGCTGCGAAATCGGGCACCGCGTTGCTCGATCGGCAAGTCGGCAAGCTGTGTTAACAACAGCGCGTTGTTGGCAGCGTCACCAGAGCCCGCGGCGTGCATCTCAGCAAAGCGCGCAGAATACAACCCCGGCGCGCCGTTCAAGGCGTCCACTTCCAGACCCGAGTCATCGGCAATCGCTGGCAGAGCGGACACCCCAGCCGCCTTGCGCGCTTTGAGTAAAGCGTTCTCGACAAAGGTGTGCGCGGTCTCGTCCACGCCACTCACCCCAAACTCGGATTGTGCCCGAACGCGATACCCAAATGGCGTGAGCAGATCGTTCAGTTCAGCGATTTTGCCAGCGTTGCCGGACGCAAAGACAATGTCCTGTACGGTGTGTGCCCTTGACGTCATACATCCCTCCTGAACTGGCCCGAGTTTTTAGCGCTCCAGCGCAGCCTGTTGAGCAGTAATCAATTCACCTATGCCTTTACGCGCCAGCCCAAGCATGGATTCCAGTTCGTTGTCGCGAAACGCATGGCCTTCAGCGGTTCCCTGAATCTCTATAAAGCCGCCAGAATCGTTCATTACCACGTTCATATCGGTCTCAGCGGTTGAATCTTCCGGGTAATCCAGATCCAGCACCGGCGTGCCGTTGTAGATACCCACAGAAATGGCAGCCACACTGCCGTGCAGCGGATTCTTTTTCACCTTACCGGACTTCATCAAGCTATTGATCGCGTCAGTGAGGGAGACAAACGCGCCGGTGATCGAGGCTGTGCGGGTGCCGCCGTCGGCTTGCAACACATCGCAATCGATGCTTATGGTGCGCTCGCCAAGGGCGTCCAGATCAATCGCTGCGCGCAAGGCGCGTCCGATCAGCCGCTGTATTTCCTGAGTTCTGCCAGATTGTTTACCGACGCTGGCTTCACGCCGGCCACGGGTATGGGTGGCACTGGGCAGCATGGCGTATTCGGCGGTAACCCACCCAGCACCTTTGCCTTTCATCCACGGTGGCACACGCTCTTCTACGCAGGCTGTGCACAATACGTGTGTATCGCCGACTTTAATCAGCGTCGAACCGGCTGCGTGCTTCGTGTATTGTCGCGTGAAATCAAGCGCGCGTAATTCGTCGGGGGCTCGACCGCTGGGTCGCATGGGCATGTCCTAGATTGACCGGTAATGGTGTAGTGGGGGCGCGAGTATACCCTTGCAAGCCCTGCGCGCTTTAGTCCAAACAGTCACTGAGGTTTTTGAGCATGCTTCGTAGTATGACCGCTTACGGTAGACACCGGGTTAACACAGACACTGGCACATTCATCTGGGAGCTTCGCTCGGTGAACCATCGCTTTCTGGAAACCACGGTGCGCTTGCCAGAAGATGTGCGTGGGTTGGAAGCCAAAGTGCGTGATGCCATAGCGAATCGACTCAACCGCGGTAAGGTGGATGTCGGGCTGCGACGAACCTCGGCTGCGTCAATGGCGACCACCGTGATGAGTGTCGATGAGCAGGCATTGATCTGCTTGCGTGATGCGTTGCAGCAGGTGGCAGCGGTGGTGCCCAGCAGCGCACAGCCCGATGCGGTAACGCTGCTGCAATGGCCAGGTGTGTTGTCGGCAGTGCCGGTCAATTTAGACACGTTGAATAAGGGTTTGCTGATCGGGCTGGACGAGGCGTTAAACGACTTTGTGCAAACGCGAGAGCGCGAAGGCGAAGCGATTGCGGGGTTACTGCGAACTCGCATAATGGACATACAGCGGTGTTTGGACAAACTGCGCGCTCATCGTCCTGAGGTGGTGGAGCGTCAGCGCGCAAAGTTACTGATCAAATTGGCAGAGCTGGACTTACCGGCTGATTCGCAGCGACTGGAACAAGAGCTGGTGTACCTCGCCCAGCGGCTGGATATCGATGAAGAGCTCGATCGGCTCGATGCCCATCTGGTGGAAGTCGTATCGGTGCTTGAACGCACCGACCCGGTTGGACGCCGGCTGGATTTTTTGATGCAAGAGCTTAATCGTGAAGCGAACACCATCGGTTCCAAGTCATCCGACATCGATACCACCGGTGCCACGGTGGATATGAAAGTGTTAATCGAACAGATACGCGAACAGGTGCAAAATCTGGAGTAGGGCGTTTAACCCCGTGAATACATCCCCAACTAAAGGGTTCGATACAAGAAGCATGAGTGGTCTGTTATGAAAGCCAAGGTTCGACGCATTCTGGAGTGGCCGCATTTTGAAGCGGTGGTGCTCGGGTTAATTCTGCTTAACTCGGTGATTCTTGCGCTGGAGACAAGTCCTGCGGTCATGGCGTCCGTGGGAACGATGCTCTACGCCCTCGATGCGCTCTTCCTGTTTCTGTTTACTGTGGAAATCAGCCTGCGATTGTTTGTTGATTTCAAAGGGTTTTGGCGAGACCCGTGGCGCATCTTCGATTTTGTGGTTATCACGTTGGCATTGATGCCGGCGACGGGTCCGTTAGCCGTGCTGCGTTCACTACGCATCTTGCGGGTGATGCGATTGATATCGGCGGTGCCTGCCATGCGTCGAGTGGTGTCAGGTTTATTGGGGGCGGTGCCTGGCATGCTATCGATTATTGCCTTGATCGGCATACTGTTTTTTGTCTTTTCGGTTATCTCCACCACGCTGTTTTCCGAGGCGTTTCCCGAGTGGTTTGGATCCTTGGGCGAATCGGCCTATACGCTGTTTCAGATCATGACGCTGGAGAGCTGGTCGATGGGTATCGTAAGACCGGTAATGGAGGTGTTCCCCTACGCCTGGATTTTGTTTGTGCCGTTCATTGTGCTCACAGCCTTCACCGTCTTGAATTTGTTTATCGGTGTCATCGTCGACGCGATGCAGACCGAACACGAATTCGCTGCCAGTGAAGAACGCGGCCAAATGATCATCAACAACGAACACATTCTCACCGAACTCAAAGCGCTGCGCGAGCAAGTGGCGGATCTACAATCCAAACGGTAAATATGCGTGAGCGATTAGCCGGGGCTAGCCAGCTCGGCCAGCTCTACCCAGCGTCGGGGGTTTCGTTGTGGGCGCCTTGGATGGCGGTTTGGTTTACCCGATCAATTTTGCCGGCGTCAACGGGTTCATCAACCGATGCCTGGTTGTCCGCTTGGCGAACCAGTTGAGGGTTGCGCTGTGCGTACAGCGGATCGATCGACTTGCCGTTATGTATCAATTCGAAGTGCAGATGCGGCCCGGTGGATCGACCGGTGTTGCCCACACGACCGATGACTTGTCCGCGTTTGACCTGGGTGCCTTCTTTCATATTCGGCGCATAGCGGTGCAGATGCGCGTAGACCGATGAGAACCCATCGGCGTGACGGATGCGCAGGTAGTTGCCATAGCTGGTGCTGGTGTAGCGGTGGGCGATCACACCATCGCCGGCGGCGTACACCTCGGTACCGGTCGGGGCGGCGTAGTCAATACCGTTGTGCTTGCGCGGTTCGTGCGTGCCGGTGGGGTTCACCCGAAACCCGTACTCGGACATCAATACGCCTCTAGCCAGAGGCTTGGTCAGAAAATTATGCTCAGGCGGTTTGCTTCGAGGTGTGCGATGGCTGGGTGCGTTAACGATGACTCTGGATTCAAGCTGCGGTTCGAGGGCTGCGTCGTAATCGGCGGGAAGTGGTACGTATTCGGTTATTGGGTGCCGGTAAGCGTCGTCTGTAATTGGTGGAATACCCGCGCCCGAATTCGGGGATTGCAGGGCACACCCAGTGCTAACACCGAGGCTGACGCTGGTGATAACAAGAAATATCGGGCGTGTATTCAATCCGCGGTGTGCCCAGTCAACTAGCATTCGAGGTGCCCGGTCCTGTAAGACAAAAGAGGTGCGTAAATTAACAAAATTTTCTGATGAGAGCACTCATCGCTACTTCCATTGTGTTTATATGTAACGCTTCTACTGCTCAGCGTCCTGCCCTGCCATGTCAGAACCTGACCCAGGTTCCAAACCCGATCGCCCCTTGAATACTCGGCCTGGTGGCTCGTCTGATAACCATGCCAAGCGTAAGGCCGACCCAGACTCGATGTGGTCACCGACCGGCGAAGATTCGATTTGGTCGTCCAAGTACGACCAGACACCGAACAAAATGCGTGAGCGCATGAGCAGCGGGCCGAGCATACCGCAGGTGAAAAAAACGCGCATCCAAGCAATATTAACTGCTTTGCCGGTGTTGATGCTGGCAGGCGGATTATTGTTTCAGTGGCACGGGGATCGACGCCAAGCGAATAACCCGCCGATCATCGCTCAGCAATTGGTGCTCGATGGCGCCTTCGATCGCATTACCCCAAGGGGGGATAAGGCCCGTGGCAAGCATTATTTGTGGTTACGTACAGAAGATCGCACCCGTCCGATTCGCCTGACCTACGAACAAAAGCGCGCCTTGTTGCAAACCGGCTATACACCCGGTGAATTACTGGTTGTTACCGCAGCGCCGAGTGTTGCGGGATCGACGGTGCTGTGGCTGGTGCAGGTGTCAACTCGCCAGTGATGCCAGCGCTGGGGCGAACACTTCTTTAGGCGGTGGCGTAGAGCGCACCTTCTTGAAACTGATGGTGGTCTTCAAGCCAGGCTCGTGGTCTTCCAGCACCAGTGACGCACCGTGAATTCTGACCACCGCTTGTACCAGGCTCAAACCCAATCCATTGCCCGGCGAATTTCTCTCGTTTTCCAAGCGGACAAAACGTTCGAATACGCGAGAGCGTTCAGCGACGGGAATGCCCGGTCCGTTATCGGCAACGGTGATGGTAAAACTCTCACTGTCACCCTTTAAGCTTAGTTCTACATGGCCATGGGAGCGGGTGTATTTGATGGAGTTATCGAGTAGGTTAGTGATGCACTGTGCAATGAGATGTTTATTACAGTGATACATCGGGGCACCCTCAATGGTGCAGGTAAACTGTAACCCCGAATCTTCTGCCACCGCCTCGTACAGTTCGGTTAATTCGGAGATCAGGTCAGCGATGTCGGCGTCGGCCCATTCAACCGCGTCGATACCTGCTTCTAGACGCGCGATGCTTAACATCGAATTAAAGGTTTGAATCAGGCTGTCCGCGTCTCCGATGGCTTCTTCCATCACTGCACGATAGTTTGCATTATCACGCTCCTCCAGCAGTGTGACTTCAAGCCGGTTACGCAGACGCGTTAAGGGGCTGCGTAAATCGTGTGCCACGTTGTTGGTAACTTGTTGCATGCCGCTCATCAAGTCTTCTATGCGATTGAGCATTTGATTGATCTTGGTGGAGACCTCATCAAATTCATCGTCACGTTCGGTGACTGCCAGGCGCCTGGATAAGTCCCCCCCCATGATGCCCGAAGTTGCACGGTTCACCGCATCGATGCGGCGCAGCACGCTCGAACCAATCCACATGCCGCCGAACAACGAGAACAGTATGGTTAAGATGGTGGCGCCAACGACCAACACAAAGGTGTGATCGAGCAGCGCTTTCTCATCGCTGATCTCATGACCGATGGTGAGTTTTAGACCATTGGAGAGTTGGGTTTCGGCAACTCGCACCGGGTTGTAGGCGCGGCTACTGCCCGGCGGCAAATCGGCGACGTCTCCCATATTTCGTGTGGTGTGAGAGCGCGTCGATTTAAGCCGGATGGGCATTTTTTCATCGTTACTACCATCGGATGAAATGCTTGCGGTATCGCTGTGCGCCAAATAGTAAAACCGGCCGTAGGTGTCGATCTGGTTGCGTCGTTGAATGGCTTCGAGTAATTCGGGTAAGGCACCGGACTTGTAAAGATTGATGAGAAAATCGGTTTCAAGACGCAGACGGGTATCAACCTGCGATTCTATCTGGTCCCGGGTCGACCAATAGATAAAACTCAACGTGGCCCCGGACAGCGCGCTGAACAAAATGGCGTAAATAACGGCAAGACGAAAGGCGGAGGTACGGAATAAACGCTTGGTGATCAGCCAATGACGGAACGCGCGGCGATAACGCGACCGACGTCGCCGCCAAGGGGCGAATTTAGTTATTGCTTGGGGAGTAGATACCATAGCTGAAGATGCTACCTTAACCGACTGCTCCGGTACGCGAACCCGATTTACAAGTCAGGAAGGCGGGTGGGCCTGTACGTCCATCAGGGTGACCAGACGTACAGCCTAACGCTTACTACATCGCGTTAACGCTGTCAGCGATTTCCTGCAGCTTGTAACCAGCGCCTCGAACCGTGTGCAGCAACGGTGATGCAAAATCTTTGTCGATCTTGCTGCGCAAGCGGCTGATTTGAACATCGATGACGTTGGTTTGCGGGTCAAAATGATAGTCCCACACGTTCTCCAGTAACATGCTGCGGGTGACCACCTGTCCGGTGTGCTGCATTAAATACTCCAGCAATCGAAATTCACGCGGCTGCAGATTGATGCTCCGCCCGGCGCGCGTCACCTTATGCTTGATCAGGTCCAGAGTGAGATCTCCCACGTGCAGAACTGTGCCCTGGACACCGCTGTGCGCACGCCTTGTCAGTGCCTGCAAACGGGCGGTGAGCTCGCTGAGCGAGTACGGTTTGGTAAGGTAGTCGTCACCACCGGCTTTCAGCCCTGTAACGCGTTCGTCGACGTCATCGAGCGCACTGAGAATCAAAACCGGCACCATATTACCTTTTCGTCTGATTTCTTCAATCACCGACAAGCCATCGCGCTTGGGCAACATCCGATCGACAATCAGCGCATCGTAGGCATTGGATATCGCTAGGGACAAACCGCGGTCACCGTCGGCTGCGTGATCGATGTCATGACCACTCTCAGTCAAGCCCTTCACCAGGTACGTGGCGGCTTCGATGTCATCTTCAACTAGTAAAATTCTCATGTTGACCCCATGTTTATCCTTGGTGGTATTGATGCTGCCCGTTTGTTTCTGTTCCGCAACAATCAGCGGCGTAATGAAACGTCGAGCGCGTCAGCGCACTCAGTACAGAACTTAAAGACATCAAGTAGGAGTACCAAGCCCTATGTTAGTAACGACAGTGATGACTTCGAACAATTCAACGTCCTCGAGAGTCATGACAATAATGAATAGACACAGTTCAAGAATATCCCGAAAACCCATGTTTTGGTTGGTAGCGCTGCAAATCTTTGCGATCACCTCGGTTTGGGGCGGCGAATTGCCCGATTTCAGCGCCCTCATTGAACAAGAAGGTGACGCAGTCGTAAAAATTTCTGTGGTGACAGAATCCCGTCCCGCAAGCTTTCAAGGCATTCCAGGGCTCGATCTGGATAATATCCCGCCAGGATTGCTACCTTTTCTGGAACAACTGCCGCAGAACCCCGGTAACCGCGGAACCGGTAATGGCAGCGGTTTTATCATCTCCTCAGATGGCTACGTCATCACTAACGCGCACGTAGTCGACGAGGCCTCATCGATCGAGGTCGGTTTACAAGACCAGCGCCAATATAAGGCAACCCTGGTAGGCAGTGACAAAACCACCGACATCGCCTTATTGAAGCTCAACGCCACCGGGCTCCCAACGGTTCGCTTTGGTGACTCAGACGATCTGAAAACCGGGCAATGGGTGTTGGCGATTGGCTCACCCTATGGCTTCGAGCACACCGCGACACAAGGCATTGTTTCAGCACTGGCCCGCAGTCTCCCTGACGACACGTATGTACCGTTTATTCAAACCGATGTGGCAGTAAACCCGGGAAATTCGGGTGGGCCTTTGTTTAATACCGACGGCGAAGTAGTCGGGGTTAATTCGCAGATCTTTTCACGCTCGGGCGGTTACCAAGGCTTGTCGTTTGCGATTCCGATCAATGTTGCGATGTCAGTGGCGGATCAATTAAAGACTACCGGTTACGCCACGCGTGGCTGGTTGGGCGTGCAGATTCAAACGCTGACTCAGGACTTGGCCGCAGCCTACGATCTCGATCGAGCACGAGGCGCGTTTGTCGCCTCGGTTATCGTCGGCAGTCCTGCGCAAAAAGCGGGCTTGCAGGTAGAAGACATCATTTTAAGATTCAACGATAGGCTCGTTCGCCACGCGGACGCGCTGCCGCCATTGGTTGGGTCGGTGCCGCCCGGAGCCACAGTAGAGTTGGTTGTGCTGCGTAATGGGAAGGAGAGAACCCTAACGGTTACCATTGAGGCCTTGGAGCAGGATGATGTGGCCAGTGCCGCAGGTGCGCTTGACAGACCCGAGGCCGATCGCCTGGGTGTGGTGGTCGATGACGCCAGCAGTGATCAATTGGCTGAGCTTAATGTCGAATATGGCGTCGTGGTCGCGCAAGTCATTCCTGGCAGCCCAGCGGCGGCTGCCGGGCTGCGAGCCGGGGATGTCATCGCTTCGTTAGCGCGCACGCCCATCGATTCGGCTGCAAAGCTTGGTACGGTGATCTCGCGGGTTGATGACGGTAAAGCCATTCCCGTGCGGGTGTATCGCGATGGCAATCCGGTGTTTGTGGTTGTGACCTTGTCATAGCTGTACGGCCCGAGCAAAAAAAGGCGCTCTTGAAGGGCGCCTTTTTTCGCTCATACAAACTGTTTTAAGAGTCAGCTTTGTTCGACTTCTCTGACTCTTCCCCACCGACGATGACTTGCTCGAGCGTTAAGTCGGTGAGCTTACTGATGGTGCGCCAGATGTAATAGAAAATGGCGAACATCAACAGCATGGACGGAATGGCGATAACCGGATACGACAGTAACGTCATGCGCCCCAGTTCGTTGTTGAAGGCTTCGGTACCACTGTCGCTGGTGACGATCGTTTTCGCCAAAACATAATTGGCAACGGCTGAGAACACAAACGTGCACGCGAAAAACAGGTTGGCACGATCAAGGCGTTGGGAAAACAACTGTTCATTACCGCGCTCCTTCAGAACATCGTTAACTCGGCCTACTTGCACAATTGCGGGGTTATACAATAACTTTTTTACCACCGAGAACCCAAAATAGTTAGCAACCAAGATACCCATGCCAATGATCAGTGGTATCGCGGCTTCTTTAACTGCCAGCCACTGTGCATCCAATTTAAGTAAACCGATACTACCGGTCAGTAGCACGCTGACCACACCGAGGATGGCCACGTAATTCTTGGTGCCGTTCTTCAGCAGATCGTAGATGCCCCACGCAATGGGGAAAGCCAACGCGAATACCAGCGCGCCGGTGGCGCCCAGTTTGTCGTCGCCACTTAGCTTCATCAAGATAAAAGAGGGCAGCGCGATGCTGACAATCAGATCGATGAGGGGGCTTTGTTTTTTACGAGCGGTAGGTTCTGTAGCAGTCACGGGAGAGCTGTTGTGGCGGTTTATTCGTAATTATACCGTCGACGGGGTTTAGCTGACGTGAAGCTGGCACAAAAAAGGCCGATGCCCCAAGGTAAGGGCATCGACCCGTGCTTTAGCTGACAGAATCAGCCCGTTTCGAACGTTTCAAGGAAGAGGGTTAGTCAGCCTATTCTCGCTCGGAACTGATCAGCCATTAGTAAAACACTAGACATGTGATCACCTCCCTTGCGTAGTTTATCGGGACACTGAAGTTAGCACGAACTCAAGCGATGCGCGCGATTTTTAAGACGTTGCGGCCCGTATTTCACCACTGTTTGTGACAG
>CALFBL010000041.1 GCA_937951695.1 uncultured Granulosicoccaceae bacterium
GATCTTCCGCCACCTCGATGGTGAGGTTATTGCGGTTTTTCAATACGACTTTGTAGGTTTTCATCCGCGTGCCGATCAAGGGCGTGAAGGGGGGGGGCTTCCGCTTCTGAGATGATACTGCAAACGATTAGTGAAGTGCAATTTCAACACGCAGTTTGAGTTCTGGAACCACGTCTAGCTCGAACCATGGTTTTTCAGTCAGCTATTGTTATGTGGGCTTGGGTGAGGTAATGGGCAACTGTTTTTACAGTTGCCCATTACCTAAAGGCATTTCATGAATTGTCCAGGCTAAACCCAAATGTCTGAAGAACAATCCCCACCCGGGTAGCGCGTCTCATGTGCTCTAGCCGGACCATGCGGTTCTTTACCGAAATCAACCAGAAAGTTCTCATTGATGTTCATACCGCCATTGACAACATCACAGTCCACGACAATCATGACACCGCCTGCATCTTTCATAGTGGGATAGAACTGATTGTCCCAGGTGGAGAACAAAGATGTCGTAACGTACAAGCGTTTTCCGTCCAGTGACAGTTGAATCATTTGCGGTGCGCCATCCACTGTGCGTCCGTTCACCTCGGGTGCTTTACCCAGCAAGCCTCCAATCCAGACCTGACCAGTCAGCTTCGGATTGGCAGGCTCAGAGATGTCGTACTGCCGTAGATCGCCGTGCAGCCAATTGGAGAAGTACAGATACTTATCATCCATCGACACCAGAATGTCGGTAATCAAGCCTGGCATCGGTACCGGAAAATCAGCGACATCGATGGCGTCAACATCGATAACTTTTTCTATTTGCATCTCACCTTTATCGTCCTTGAACCAGTGAAATATATTCGATGATAGGGTGGCTCCGACGTAACCATGACTAGACGCTGGGTCATGCAGTCCGCGCACTTCCAACGGAATCAAGCCTTCTTCACCCAGATCCACCGAGCGGTTGATATTGCGTTCTTTGAAATCCCAGAAATGAATATGCTGGCCGTATTTGCCCTTACCAACATCCTCCAGGTCGAACCCAGGCATAAACGTATTGGGCGCACCCCATTCGGAAGAAACCATCATATTGTGACGCGGCTGGTACCAAAAGTCATAGTTATAGTTCATACCGCTGATGTCGTTTTCCCAGCGGCCTATCACCTCAAAATTTTTGTTCATATGCAGAAAACCACCGGGCGCATTGCCATCGGCATCGCCAAGCATAGACACGATTATTTCTGAGCCCAGACAATGCACGGTATGCGGTGCCGAGAGGTTGGTCTTTTTCTTTATTTCGTCACCATCGATCACCTTGTGCAGGGTGGGGTGGCGTGGATCTGTTGCGGTATCGACAATATAGAAATTGGTTGTGCGCACACCAGGTATGATCAAGTAACGCCGCGACATGGTGCTATCACTGTGACACGATGAGCAGGCGTTCCAACCCATGTGATGCAACTCATCGCCAACCACCGGCATTTCAAGCCGACTGATGACTTGGCCATAGGTTGCGCTAGCTTCATCGGCATCGATAGTGGCCAGATAATCAGGCTTCTCGATACCGGTACCGGTGTAGATACAGATGGTATAAACCACTTTTTCCCGTGGCGCTTTGATGGCTTCCGCTGGAGAGGCGTAGCCCGGTCCCGAGCAGGTTCCGTTTGTGGTTGTTTCACTCATGTCCATCCTCGCTGTTGTGATGCTGCGATCGCCTGCTGGCGCGCGCAGTTTATGGCCGTACCGTCTCGAATCTTTAAAGAAACCACTGAGCAACGGCTAGTTCTACTGTTTTTCGTCTCGCCACACGCCGTCTATTGATCGCACAAAGGATGGGGTTTTGTCAATGCTGTTTGGTCTGCATGGCGATAATTCATACCCACAAATCCTTAGCATCAATC
The DNA here is from genome assembly GCA_937951695.1 of uncultured Granulosicoccaceae bacterium. Classification (GTDB taxonomy): domain Bacteria; phylum Pseudomonadota; class Gammaproteobacteria; order Granulosicoccales; family Granulosicoccaceae; genus Granulosicoccus. The sequence continues at coordinate 1,878 of CALFBL010000041.1, forward strand.
GGGACGCTGGACTTGACCAACATCTCATTAGCCACACCACCCACATCGCTATAAATCGCTGCTTCCATTGTCATGGCCTCGATGCACAGCAGCACATCGCCCACCTACAGCTCGAAAAAGTACACGAGCGTGGACAGCGTGCTGGTAAGGCCATACGAGTCTTGTGCGCTGGCAAAGTCGGTTAAGACTTTGCGGTACAAGTTGTAGGAAGCCAGCTCGTTTTCACTGGGCGCGTGCTTCAGTATTGCAGCCAGTTGCATGCGAAGCTGGTCCATATACGCCGGTGCACGTTTTGATTTCGCCACTGTACGGTGTAATCTCGTTTGAACAGATGCACCACGTGAGTATCGGAATAAAAAACCGCCATTTACTCTCACGCCGCCACACACGAATGCCTGCTACCAAGGTATTTCATCAGTAAAACGGCTACCAATTGCTCGTCCACCTACTGCTTGACACCCAGATTGGAACCAGCGCAGCGCAGCTCTATCACTTACTCTTGCGCCCCACCAACCACCTCCGTGCAGCCATTGCACTGGCCAGGCGCGCCTACCCACCTGTTACTTATTCAGCATCGACGGACCATCCCTAGCCGGGCGCGTGTCGCTCTTGGGCTGCCTAGTGT
>CALFBL010000042.1 GCA_937951695.1 uncultured Granulosicoccaceae bacterium
TTCGGTGGCACTGTCGATGATGCCCGATGTGGACGAAGATGATTTTCTACCACCATTAACGCCGTATGCCATCATGAAATTGGGTCGCGTTAAGTTGCTGCCGTTTTTCTTGCCAGGGGACGCTGCCATGGGTGAGGCGGTGCGCACTTTGGCGGGAAAGCGCTCGGCGGTGATGTTGGCGAATCACGGTCCGGTAGTGGCCGGCAAGGATGTCGAGGCTGCTTGCAACGCGGTGGAAGAACTGGAAGACACAGCGCGGCTTGCCATGATGACCCGAGGACTTAACCCGCGTACGTTGACACACACTCAGGTGCAGGCTCTGGTGACGAAATTCGATGTGGAGTGGGATGGATGAAGTTTTCAGCGAACCTGGGGTTTTTGTGGGCAGAGCTTTCATTGCCAGAGGCGATACACGAAGCAAAATCCGCCGGATTTGATGCCGTAGAGTGTCATTGGCCGTACGACACACCATCCGATGATGTTGCCCAGGCTTTAGCAGACACTGGCTTGCCGATGCTGGGTCTAAACACACGCCGAGGTGATGTAGAAGCCGGTGAAAACGGATTGGCGGCCTTACCAGAACGGGAGACAGAAGCACGCGCCGCCATCGATGAAGCACTCAACTATGCGAGCGCTGTTGACGCAAAAAAAATCCATGTTATGGCAGGCTTTGCATCCGGCGGAGCAGCCCAATCGGTTTTTCTGTCTAACCTCACCTACGCCTGTACTCAAGCAGCCGAGCTCGGTATCGGTATTTTAATAGAACCGCTGAATCACTACGATGCGCCGGGCTATTTTTTAAGCACAACAACACAAGCAAAGGGCATTATGGAGTCCGTTGATGCCACGAACCTGCAACTGATGTTTGATTGTTACCACGTGCAATTGATGGAAGGCGATCTTACTCATCGTATCCATGATTTGTATCCTCTCATTGGGCACATTCAATTTGCCTCGGTTCCCGATCGTGGCTCGCCAGATCACGGGGAAATAAATTACGCCCATGTATTCGCCGAGATAGAAAAGTCCGGTTGGCATGGGCCAATCGGAGCAGAATACAAACCCAACGGGCCAACAGCCGACACGCTTGAATGGCTGCAACAAGTGAAGGCGAGAGCTTAAGCTCACACGTGGTTGATAAAGTTACTCAAGATGATTCGCGCAAGGATCAACCGCGTCGCGATGCGTTGCGCAAACAACTTCGCAGCGCTCGTAGAGCGCTTTCCCCACATCAACTTTCACTGGCTGCTGATTCATTGACTCCCAGAGTGCTTGATGTTATCGACACTTTGGGTGAGAAACAAAGGTTACAACACGTAGCTGGCTATCTGGCGTTTCAGGGCGAGATTAATGTTGCACCTGTGATGGCAGCCCTTCGCCGCAAAAACATAATGACCTATGTACCGAGGCTCGATGGCGAGACTCTGCGCTTTGCCGAATGGAGCGACAACACCCCCTACACCACCAATCGTTATGGCATCGTTGAACCCGATGTGGACGACGCGTACTTAGTGCGCGCCAGCGCGATCGATGCGGTGCTCGTGCCACTGGTAGCCTTTGATGCAAAGCGGCAACGCATGGGAATGGGCGGGGGCTACTACGATAAAACCTTCGCAGCGCGTGCGCACCAACCCGGCCCACCCTGGCTGATCGGTGTGGCTCATCAACTGCAACAGGTGGAGACGGTGTATCCGGCCTGGTGGGATGTCGCGCTGGATTATGTAGTAACCGATAAATCCGTATTGCCATCGCAGCAACGTTTGCGTGTTTAACCACGTTCGATCACCACAACCCTAGCGTTTGCGAGGCTTGGCCCGAGCGGATGGCATTGCATTAACAGGGTCATCCGGCCATGGGTGTTTCGGATAACGTCCTGCCAGATCTTTTTTTACTGATGGGTAACTGTTCAACCAAAAATTGGCCAGATCGGATGTTATCTGCACCGCTCTTTTTGCTGGTGAGAGCAATTCAATTTTTAGCACGATGGCCCCATTGGCGATCGATGGATTGGTGGTACAGCCAAACATCTCTTGTAGCTTTACCGATAACACCACATCATCGTCGCCGTATCGCAATCTCAGGTTTGAGCCACTGGGCACGGTATAGCGGGTCGGTAACATACGATCCATTTCCTGCTGTTGCTGATAGTTGAGCATAGAGGTTAGAACCGTCAACAGATCAAGCTGCGTCAAGGCTTTCAAACTGGATAGGCCATTCAACCAAACCGGTAACCACTCGTCGAGTGTGTCCAACAGCGAGACATCATCGACCACAGGCCACGGTCCGTGTTTGCTTTCCGAGCTTAGCGTTTGCATTATCTGGACTCGCGCCTGCCACTGTCGACACGTCTGCGTCCACGGCAAACAATCCAACCCCTTACGACGAATTCCAGACAATAAGCCTTGTAGTTTCTCAGCATTACTGATGTTAGAGATGGGCTTCGCTTCCACAATCAACGAACCAATCAGGGACTGTTGTTCAGCCACAACGCGTTCCAGACGCTCATCCCATTCACAGATCGTTCGTGTGACGATCAAGTCTGGTGCGTGTTCACAGAGCTCGTCGATATCCAGAGCACAGGCCTGCAACACACGTGCTTCGTGTCCAGAACCACCCAAGCTAGAGACAACCAATCAGGGTTCATAAGCCAAGCTTGCCTCGCTGGACATAACGGCGCCCGCACCACAGGCCAGCACGTATCGAGCCTCGCGACCGTCTCTGCGCGATGCGATCCAATCTGGATACGCCCGGGCAACCAGCACCGACACAGGTGGCGGCGCGTTGTTGCCGAGCACATTTTTGTTGCCCGAAACCCGTGCAAGGTTTGTTCGCAGCTGTGTAGCTCGTTTTAATAAGTGCCCTGGCATCGATCGGGTAAGCGTTGCTGCAACATCCATCTGCCCTGCCGTTCCACCGTCTTCGAGCACGGCTGCCAGCCTGCAGGCGATGTCGCCAACTCCACGTTCATACGCCCAAACCATCATCGCAGCCAAACGAGGTTCTATCGGCAGGCTTGACACCTGGCTTCCCAAATCACTCAAACGATCACCGTCGAACACACCCAATGTGTTGAGTAACTGCCGTGCTCGTTCAACTGAGCGAGCCGACGGAGCTTCAAGCCATGGCAACTCAGTGACATCGTTAACACCCCACAGCGCCAGCTCGAGCAACACTTGCGAAAAATCCGCACGGTGTATCTCTGCCTCCCACGCCGGTTGGCGGCGCACGTGATCGGCTTTAGACCACAGCCGATAACACACCCCGGATGCGGTTCGACCGGCTCGCCCCGCGCGTTGTGTTGCACTGGCCTGACTGGCGGATACAGTTTCCAGCCGCATGGCACCGCTGTGACTGTCGATTCGCCCTCGTCGCTCCAGACCCGCATCAATCACAACGCGCACGCCGTCAATGGTGATCGAGGTCTCGGCAAGACTGGTGCTAAGAATGATTCGCCTGATGGATGCATCTCCACGGGCGGTTGCCAGTTGCTGCGTTTTTCGATCGGCTCGCGCATGCAGGCTGTACACCACAGGCGCTGAGTCACTGACCGCGTGCCAAGCTGGATTACTGTCAAGTTGCTGCCTGATCAGTCGCGCGGTTTTTTCAATTTCAGCAACCCCGGGTAAAAAAACCAGAATATCGCCGACCTGCTCTTGCAGAGCCGTGAGGACAACACCGGTGACTCGAACGGGTAATGCGTGGCGATCGTGTCGGTTAGAGGCCGCACTGGTGCCTGGCACCCACTCTATCGCCACCGGAAACTGTCGCCCCGCGGTGTGTATCTGCTGCAACGACACTAACCCCTCGTGCTGATGCAACGAAAGATGCTGCGCCAAGTCGTCGGTGTTGAGCGTTGCGGACATAAACAGCAGTCGTACGTCTGGACGCAAACTGTTCTGCACGTCCAGACACAGAGCAAGACCCAAATCCGCATGCAGGCTGCGTTCGTGGAATTCATCAAATATCACCACAGCATACCCTGTGAGCTCCGGATCGGCCTGCAACATGCGCGTTAGCACCCGTTCGGTCACCAGCTCTATCACGGTGTTCTCAGACACCCGTGTGTCAGCGCGCATTCTCAGCCCGATGCGTTGCCCCAAC